>JAQUUP010000052.1 GCA_028693815.1 Candidatus Omnitrophota bacterium | reverse complement strand
CAAGCTTCTTAACAATCTTGGAAGTCCTTTTGCCACCTACGGTGACCGACTTGATGACATAAAAAGATGTGGCATTGGCTGATTTGATAACAGACAATCTCATTCTTGTGCGCCTCCGATATAGATGCATGGATTATATCATACATTACGCACATTACGCAAGAAAAACATCAAAAACTTGACAAAAAAAATTAGCGCAAACGCGCTGGCAATAATAATTGGCAAAACCTCAACCGATTAGTGAACTGTCAAACTTCCGGTTGGGTCTTGACTACGGGTATAGAAAAGGTATAATTATTATATATGATTTCCTTTGAATTCGACCAAACCAAAAGCGTTTCCAATCTGGAAAAGCACGGAATTGATTTTGTTCAGGCCCAAAAGCTCTGGGATGATCCAGATCTTTTGGAAATCCCAGCAAGAACATCAGATGAACCAAGGGTTTTGATAATTGGAAAAATTGCCATAAAACATTGGTCAGCAGTGATAACTTATCGGCAAGGCCATATCAGGATAATCTCGGTCCGAAGATCAAGAAAAGATGAGGTTGAGTTGTATGAAAGCGAAAAATTTTGATGAAAAATTTGATGATGGAGAAAGCATTCTGAGTAGCCTTGATCTAACAAAGGCCAAAAGATCATCCCGTGACCAAAAACGAGTCAATGTCGACTTTCCAAAATGGATGATTGAAGCTCTGGACAGAGAAGCTAAACGATTAAATGTGACCAGGCAATCAATCATCAAGATTTGGCTTGCAGAGCGCCTAGAGAAACAAACACTAGCAGCTTAATTTGCAATTTCGAATTCTGATTTACAATCAGATCAAATTAATTAATTGAAGAAGGTTAACAAGAGCATAGACGCGGAAAATAAGGCCGGATCACGGGTCTTGCTTACGCAACACCCGCGCCCGTCTCTTATTTCCGGTCATGACAGGCGTTAACGCAAAAAATGAATAAAACTTATCAACCGTGGTAAGCAATTCAAAGTATGATTTTTCCAGTCAATAAATTAGAGAACAAAGACAATTGAACTCCAAAAGAAAAGAAAGAGATAAAATTCTAGAAAAATTTAAAGCAATTCAAAAGGTGCTTTAAGATTCTGTGGCGATTTAGCTGAGAATTTGAAAATGGAAGAAAATAAAAAAAACGAAACAGAGGATGCGCAAAACCTGCACCCCGGAAAATTAGAAATAGGTAAGATAGTTTTTGTGGGGTGTCTTGTTTTATTGCTGTTGTTTTTTCTTGTTTTTGAAAGGCCTTCAAAACTTATTTGCAACACTTGCAAGAATGGCAAACTGGAGACAAAAGCTGTTTTAGTTTGTTTTCAATTTATAAAAATACCATTTAGTAATTATAGATTGCCCTATAGCATTGTTAAAAGAACTCTCTGTCGTTGTAAAAATTGTGGCAAAGGAAGTTGGATAAAACTGAATGAAGTTGAAAAAAAATTTACCTTCAGCAACAAATGGGTGAATGGCGCGGATTTCAGCTGTCCTTTTTGTAATGGTATAATGAAAGCGCAAATGCATGCAGATCGTGAGTGTGCAGCAGATTGGTATTATCAATGCGATAGCTGCAAACAAAAATTGACTCTTATTCATTGTTTTGATCAACCTATTTCATGGGCAGAATCTTTTTTTAAAGGTATTGATCTTGAGTAAAATAGATGAATGAAATGAAGAGCGTTAACAAGTGCGTAGACGCGGAAAATGAGGCCGGATCACGGGTCTTGCTTGCGCAACACCCGCGCCCGTCTCTCATTTCCGGTCACGACAGTCGTTCTGTGGAAGAAAAATAAAAAAAAACAAAATAATCATAAAAGCTGCTACAATACTATTGTGACTGAATCTAAAGGGGTGCAGTAATGGGAACAAAAGAAATTTTAACCGCCATAAAAAAACTTCCAGTAAGCGAAAGAATATTGATCGTTGAAAAGACCTTAAAAAATATTCGAGAGGCTGCGCTTAAAAAGAATCTGGAATCAGCAGCAGAGGCTCTTCTTGAAGATTACCAATCTGACAAAGAATTAACTGCTTTTTCTTCAATTGATTTTGAGTCATTCTATGAAGCAAGGTGAAATCTGGTATATCAATCTGGATCCAACAGTTGGCGCTGAAATTCAAAAAGTAAGGCCAGCTGTGATTGTTAACGACTATGCTCTTGGTAAGCTGCCATTGAAAATTATCGTGCCAATTACTGACTGGAAACAGCGTTATGAAATAGCGCCATGGATGGTTAACCTTTTCCCAGACAAAGATAATAATTTAGCCAAGGAATCAGCAGCAGACTGTTTCCAAGTACGATCTCTTTCTGAAGCAAGGTTCTCAAAAAAGATTGGCAAAATTAACGCAAAAAAGCTCCACGAAATTCAAGAAGCACTTGCAAAACTGCTGTCAATAAAAGTTTAAAAATTACAATTTAAGACACAGAACAAGTGCATCGACGCGGAAAATAAGGCCGGATCACGGGTCTTGCTTACGCAACACCCGCGCCCGTCTCTTATTTCCGGTCATGACAGGCGTTGAGCGGAATATAAATAAATTAAAACCATACACAAAAACCTTTTCTGTGAAAATCTTTCCAGCTTTTTCAAATGTTATAATGACTAAATTCTTGATAAAAACTTACAAAATATTTACAATATAAT
>JAQUUP010000051.1 GCA_028693815.1 Candidatus Omnitrophota bacterium | reverse complement strand
TATCAGTAACTGCCATAATTATTTCAAATAGTTAAGTTTAGTCAGATACTCATTAAGCTTTGTAGCTGCCACATCACGCTCGTTAGTGATGTCAGTCAGTGATACTTGATATTTATCCCAAAGTTTTTCAAAAATTGAGACAATCTTTTTCTTTTCGGCATTTAAATATCGCTCCATCTCGCTTTGAATTCCATTAAACAACTTTTTTAAAATTAATTTCTTGGCTTCTTCTTCGACAAAGAAAAGCTTTTTGGCTTCAATCTTTTGTGTGAGTGTTTTTTCTTGATCTTTCAATTCTTTCTTAGTGTCTTTGACTTCTTTTTCTTTAGCTTCAATATCTTTGATGATTTTTTCAAACTCTTTGACTTCTTTGAGTGAAGAATCCGTGCTGGTTTCTCTGAGATTTTTAATTTGCGCCCTGAGATAATTTTTTACATTCTTAGCAGTTTTTTCTTCTTCCTCGCCATCTTCATCTGCTTCCATTTCTACCGTTTCCAAAATATCAGAAAGCTCACCGTCTAGTTCGGAGATTTTTCCTTCGATTTTTTCTATTGATTCCACTTCATCTGTAAAAAATGCCTGCTTGATATAGTCATCAGGAATAAGCGACGGACTCCAACCAACAGCAACAATGGTCTTGAGATCGTATTTGATAGCTTCCCACCAATTCACAAAAATCCCAGCTTCTTGAAAGTCATCAAGCACATCAATTTTATTAAATTGTTGTTTAAATTTTTCGATAAATTCGCGACGAAATTCTGCCACGCCGTTGTTTTTGGGAAATTTCTCAATTTCTTTTTGTGCCTCCTGCCACCATGTCAAAAGTGCTTCGTTCATTTTTTCATCAATAGTCAAAACTTGTGCGTGCTTATAAATGTGTTCACGAATAATATTTTTTTCTGTAAAAATATTCTGAAAAGCAAAATAATCCGCATCTTTGTCGGTTAAACAATCTTTGTCTTCAATTCCATATTTAGTAAATTCTTTTTTATACAGAGAAACTTCTCGTTTTGGTATTCCACCAGTCAAATGCGCTCGAACATCTTCAATCTCTGGTTCAGGAGAATTATCTACATAACGGCGGATATTTAGGTTAAATTCATTTTCTTCGATTTTCTTGATATCTATTAAGCGAGAATATTTTGAAATTTCTGTTTTATGATCAAAGACAAAACTAATTTTTTCAATATCTTCGGGACGTAAATAGTTTTGATTGCGACCTTCACCAAATTCACCATCGGCGTTTATAAATAATATTTTATCTTTTAGTTCTTTGGGCTTGTTTTTATTAATAACCAAAATACATGCCGGAATGCCTGTGCCGTAAAAGAGATGCTGAGGAAGTCCGATAATCGCTTCTATAATATTATCTCTTACCATTCCTTCACGAATTGATTTTTCTGCACCACCACGGAAAAGCACACCATGAGGCATAATAGTTGCCATCACGCCGTTTTCTTTAAGAGATGATATCATATGTTGCACAAACATTAAATCAGCTTTTTTGCCAGTTTCAGGAGCCCATCCATAACGAAATCGTTGTGGGTATTCCATATTCTGACGGCTATAATTCTGAGAAAATGGTGGATTTGCAATTACCCGGTCAAATTTCTTAATATAGCCGTTTTCAATAAATTGTGGATGTTCAAGTGTGTCTTCATTGTCAATTTGCGCATCTTTAATGTTGTGTAAAATCATATTCATCTTACAAATTGCCCAGACTGTTCCATTGTTGTCTTGTCCATATAGAGAAATACCTCGGCGGCCGTTGATACCGATTGCATTGAGTTTTCCTTGTTCTTCGAGATACTGTTTTGATTGAATAAGCATTCCTCCAGAACCACAGGTCGGATCATACACTTCCATGCCAGAATCCGGCCTTATAAGACGGACCAATGTTTTTACTACTTGCGATGGTGTATAAAATTCCCCACCCTTTTTACCAGCACTATCTGCAAAATCCTTGATTAGATATTCGTAAGCCGCTCCAAGAAGATCGGGAAATTCAAAATCATCATTCGTAAGACGATATTTATTGAAGTGGTGAATAAGGCTGACAAGTTGTTCGTCTTTTAATTTTGTCTTTCCTTTTTTGGCGTTAAAGTCGATATTTTTTAGTACACCATCAAGCACTTCATTGTATTCTTCGAGTGCACCGAGAGCTATACTGAGTTGATTGCCAGCGTCTTCTTTAATATCTAAAAGCTTTGCCCATCTTGCTTTTTCTGGTACAAAAAAACTATCACCATACAAAATTGGGTCTTCAATTTGTTTTTCTAATTCTTTTCCTTTTATTCCCGCTTTTTCTAATTTTTGCTTAACTTCTTTTTGATAAACATCGAATTGATCTGAAACACGCTTCAAAAAAAGCATACCAAAAATATATTCTTTGTATTCAGATGCATCCATTTTGCCTCGCAAAATATCTGCAGCATGGAATAAATGAGTTTCAAGTTGGGATAAAGTTATCTTTGTCATAATTGAATAAATAGTAGCACTTTTTTATTATTTTTTAAAGCATTACCTTATTTATTGATTTATTGCCAATCATTTGCTAACATCATTATACAATAAATTATACTTATTGCAATATTAAAATTACTATGAAAATTACCATAAAAGAATTTAGAACATTGATTAAAAATGGCTACAAATATGAATTAAATTTCTGGAATAATAACATAAGTT
>JAQUUP010000050.1 GCA_028693815.1 Candidatus Omnitrophota bacterium | reverse complement strand
CCCGCAATATAAAACACAAGGCGTGTCAAATCGTGACACGCCTTATAAGAAATATGGAATATTTTGATTCCCTTAAAATCCGGTAGCAATAACGCCGATGCTGACCTTCCCGCCGGTTCTTTCCGAAAGGACCGGGAAAATTATGTTCGCCCCTTCGCTGATTACCTCATAAAAACTCTCCACCGCAGAATTAAGTTCTTCAAAACCGGCTTCTTCCCCGCCCGAACCTCTGTTTATACAAACCAGCAGCCTCTTTGCATTTGCGATCTTATCTTTCATCGAACTTTTCCGGATCAACTCTTTAGCCATCTCCGCAAGATTTCCCGCTTGATAATCTTTCTCGGAATATGCAAAATAACCGATCCCGCCGCAATGGATCACCCACATAATCTCCTATCAAAGTTTTTACAGCCTGATCAGCCTCAACTTCGGAGGATACGCAGATCACAGTGTCGTAACATATCGAAAACACAGAATCCGGCTCATCCGCAGTAATGATAACTCCGACAGTAAACCGTACTTTGGCAGACGCAGCCATTCCCGCCATATAACCCACGAAAACAAGCTGATCTTCGCTTTCTGCATTAAAACGAACTATCAATAGATCTGTACCGTCTATACTGTCTGGAATTGCATCGCAAGTAGCATTTAGCGATAATATCTTTGCATGCTTAACTTCATCAATGGTTTTTTCTTCCAACATTTTCTTACTCCTATAGAATTGAATTTTTTGAGCTTATTTTGTAGCTGCACTAAAAGAGTATAAGGGTTATGACCGACGCCACGGACGGTTTCAGCAAAGATTACTTTTTTATACTGATATAAATAGGCTATAAATTCTGCTTAAGAGCTATTTTAGCAAAAAGTTCTTTGTAGTTAACTTGGTCCGTAATATTAACAACAGTGCCGTTGACCATCGTAATGCCAATTTTATTCCTGTCAATATAGTCAGTTGGATTTTCATCTTTATCAATATCCGTTTTCCACAGCCAGTTAACGTCTACCCAGTGTTCTATTGGTAACGTATCTACGAAATCGTGTCCTTGAAATTTTGTCACTACTGCACCAACTGCAATTACTCTATTTTGATTGTGATACAACAAGACGAGATCACCTGATTCAATTTTGTCAACAGTTTGCCCTCTTGAATAAAATGCTGACGCTTTGTTTTGGCGTAGCATGTACTTGTACGCATGTGGATTGCCATTCTCTTCTTTTGAATTTGTGTTTACAAGCCATGTTTTCATAATTTCCTCATTTTTCATTATTTTTATTCCACTTACAAATTTGCCAATATTACAACTTGTCTCCTACCCGATCGTGTAAATTAAATAATATCTCTTAAGCATTTATCATTTTCACAATCAAAGTCTTCACAGTCATCACAATTACCATCGCAATACGCACTTTTTTCAATTTCCCACCAATCATTTTTTAGTTTTTTAACGCATTCTTCGCAATAATATCCACTTTCAGCATCTTCCGGTAATTCGCCATCTTTGTCAGAATAAAAAGTAACATCTTCTTTTGAAGTTTGACATTTTTCACATTTTTTCAATTGACTCTCCATGTTAAATATATTTGCCCTCTCTATCCTACTTTCAATTCTACATTTAAAAATGTCAGCAACGCTGCTGAATTTTGAAGCTCTTACATTTCATATTTCACTTCCCCTCCTTCCTAGTGGTATCAAATTCACCCCATCCCTCTTCTCTGGCTTGATTTATAAGATTGCTAGCTTTTTCAATAGAAGGTATCCTCGCTTGGCCTCTTGAAGGTTGCAGATTGCCTTTTTCATTTCTCCAAATAAACCTATACCCATTTTCACTTCTTCCATCATCATAGACATATAAACACCATTGAAAACAAAGATTCCAATCGTTCGCGTCTCGTTGATCTTTTTTTGGTACCTCTTTAATCACTTGCACTCTCATGGTCGCCTCCTGTTTTTTTTAATAGAAAATTTTACACAAAATCACATAAGCAATATATGACACATGTGACAGATGTGCAAGTGTTATTTTATTCTTTTTCTTTTTTATTGAAATTATCTTTAATATTTTACGAAATGTGTCTCTCGCTAATCTTTTTGAAATTTTCATCGTATGTGGCAAGATAGGAATTTCTTACAAAGTTGATCGTACTGCCGACAGCGCTCTTAAATTCACCAACAGTACCTTGAAAAGCATCTTTTATTTTTTTACCGTTCTCATCGTATGTAGTGTAGTAACTTCCCTTAAAAAAAACTATAAAGTTAGTGCCTATTCCACATAATTCACCAACAGTTCCTTCAAAGATATCTTTGATTTTCTTTCCGTTTTCATCAAAAACTTGGTAGTAGCTTCCTTTTAGTTGCACATCGGAAATTGACATGATTTTCTCCCATTTTTTTTTTTTTACAATTACCTTATCTTCTCGTAATGCTCTTTTATTATTCTGGCGATTTTCTTTCTTCTTGAGATAAGAAATTCTTGATAGTCCAAATCGAAGAAATTGTAGGGGACTCCGTGTTTTATCATAGAATCTTCGAGTTCAGCTTCTTTACCGCTAAAATAGTTGTCTTTCATCTGCGTGTAGTATGTCTTGGGATCGGTATCTAATATCTTGATATTATCGAGATATTCAAGATAAGTTAAATTTGCGATCTGGTTTATTACAGGCAGATCATATTTCTTTCTTTTAAGATACTCTTTCGGAAAAATGTGATGCTTTTCCAGAGCGCTTTTCTTTACTTTTATTGTCGGGTCGTACAGATCACTTACTTTTTTGCCTGAAAACAAAGCGCAGGCTCCGTTATAGATCAGGCTTGAAAAGAATGCATTCGCAACCGGGCTGATCGTATTTGAA
>JAQUUP010000049.1 GCA_028693815.1 Candidatus Omnitrophota bacterium | reverse complement strand
CCGGATTTGTAATCAATTTTTTTAACTGTAGCCATTAAGCTTAAACCTCCTAAAAAAGGGCATAAAAAACCCCGTTTTCTTTCATTTACGTTGAAAAAAACCGGGCATAATGCTACAATATAATAAGACGAAAGGTATATTGTGCTTATGCTCGGTATATCTACAACCGCTCTCTTGTTGGCGCAGGAGGGCGGTTTTTTATTATAATTCCAAACCGATTAGATCATAAAAAACATCTTCAGGAATAATCTCAATATCAAAACCTTTTGATTTAAAAGCTTCGGCCTTTTTATGCTTAATACTTTTTCCGTCTTTAATGCTCTTACAATAATCATTATTTCCCAGTATCAAATAATTAGTTTTCTTAGTGATGCCTTTTCCACAAGAACCGCCTAAATTTACAACTATTTGCTGAGCTTCTTTTCTGACCATCTTATCAAGGGAACCGGTAAAAATACATTCTCTATTAAAAAAAGGGTTTGATTCATCAATTTCACTGGATTCTGGTAGAAGTTTTCTAGGGTCAAAACTATCTTGAGTTCGATAATAACGATTAAATGAATTTGAAAAATCATCAAGTGAGCCATACTTGGCAGGGATAATATTAAACATCGATTGATAGCAATTAAGAGTAAGCTCGCAATCATAAAGACTGCGATGTAATTTTGAGCTATCGAGGCTGATATCTAAATAACCAGCAACATCTGCGAGACGATGGTGCTTTTCTTCTTTGAACAACTTCCTTGCAACGCGCATTGTATCAACATAAGTAATTTTCAAATCGACTTCGAATAGACGCTTTAAATTATGCGTTATAAAATTTATATCAAAACTGACATTATGGCCAATAACAATAGAATCAGAAATAAATGGCGTGAAATCCGACAGGACATCTTTCAAGTCAGGAGCGCCGTTAAGCATTTCATTTGTTATGCCAGTTAGCTCTGATATGAAGTTATCGACGTAATAATACGGCCTACCATCATCAGAATACAGATAAATAGCCTCATCTTCTTCTTTTGGGAAAAGCGGCATAAAATACGAGTCAGGTTTAGTTAGGGATGAAAACTTAGAGATGACAACACCATTCACCACTCTTAAGGCAGAGATCTCAATGATTGAATCATAAGTTGGCGAGAGGCCTGTTGTTTCAATATCAAGTACAATAAATTCGTCCGGGAATGAAATAATACTGTTCGGCTTAGCTTTAGTCATAAGTTACTCCTTTCTATCATACAAATAAAAACATAATTTAGCCCACTTTATCCTTTGCAACGTCGATACCTGGTGAAACTCCAGACGTTGAAAAACGACGTTCGTCTTCCAGTTCTTTTCTGTAAGATTCTACCTCCAGATCTATCGCCTCATCTTCACTAGCTATGGCGCCACCAAAGACATTCGCAAAATAACCCTTGAAGATCTTTCGATGATCTGGGGAAAGCTTCAGATATTCTTGCAAAATCTTTATATCCAACTGATCGAGGTTGTATTTACTTTGAAGTTTCATCAACTCGTCGTCTGGGGTAGGGCTGAACATCCCGTCTGAGCTACCACCGTATCTTAACCATTTTTCAGAAACACCATATTCACGGCAAACATCTGAAACGACACGGTCAGATAAAGAACGCTTACCGTTTTCGAGTTCTGATATTGTCGGTTTTTTCAAATTAATCTTTTTTCCAAATTCTGCTTGAGTTAAACCAAGAGAGATTCGGATATCTTTAAATCTTGAATTCATCACAATTACTCCTTTGCGGATATTATACAACGCAAAAGTTCGGAATGCAAACTTTTATTTAAAAATAATTTGACAAAGTTTGAAAACAGAACTATAATGTTCACAAACAAAACAAATTAAATTTAAAGAGGTGAACCGAAATCTGCGACAGCAAGGAGGTGAGAATGATGACTGACGAAAAAAACAGACTGGAAACAGAAGAGTTTGCAGAGTTACTAAGCAAGCTGGAAGACCAGGCAGCAAAAGATTTTATTTATGGTGTGGTTAAAGGGATGGTCCTGAGCATGGAATTAACCAAGATTCAGCCAGCCCAGGATGAAGACAGCGAATCACACGTGTTGGGAAAAGCTAGTTAAATTTAGAAAGGGAAGGAGGCGGAAGAGGAATGGAAACAAACATCACAGACGATCGATATGGAATAGGCGAAGAAAAGATTGAGTGGCTAAAGAGCATTGCGGCAACAGAGATTAATGAGCCATGGGCTTATTGTGCGAATAGCGGGAGAAGGGAGCTTCCAGATGAATTTTTTTCAGTGAAATACCTAAAGGAAACCCCGTTGGAAAAAATAAAGGGAACGTTCGACAGCCACGCAATCAAATAAACGAGTGGGAGATTAACAAATTGGAAGGAGGTGAAGAGGATGAAGAGAAAATCATGGAATGAAGAACAATTAAACCGTCAATTCTTTGCATTAGCGAGAGATTTTAAGCAAGCAAAAACACCAAAAATGAGAATGAAAATAACAAAAGCAATGCTGAAAATTGCAGAATATTTAGAACCAAAAAAACAAAGCGCAGAGGAAAGCCGATAGCTTACACTACCGGCACAGGTCTATTTTTGTTTTTCCAGCTGAACTATTATTTCAGCAAAGGAATTGAACGTGTCCCTGATTGATACGCCAAGGGCATAAAGCAGGTCTGATGTTTCGGCATCAACAGAAGAATCAAGAATACTGTCTTTGTAGTCAGCTTCAAACTTTGTGATTGCGTCATCCAGTGAGTTTTTAATCGAAGAGTTCACAAGTTTTCTCCTTTCAAATTATTTCAGCCGGGCATGGCTGATGCAACCATTATAGGATGGCGCAAAACAAGGGGCAAGAGTAAAAAAGATATCCCGCCTGTGGGAGATTGACAATTATGAGAGGGGAGGTGAAGAGGATGCCGTACATAACTAAAAAGGTGATTGCGCCAGAGGAAATTATAATTGACAGATATTACAGCACAAAAAAAGGAAACG
>JAQUUP010000048.1 GCA_028693815.1 Candidatus Omnitrophota bacterium | reverse complement strand
TGGCCATCATATATAATATGTTATCTTCCTTATCAATATGCTGCCGCAAAAGACCAATATATTTATTGGAATTTTCTACGATTTGATCTGTCGTTTTTTCTACAATTTTGTATCTCATTATAGCAACACTTAGTTCTTTTACAAGAGCTCTTCCTTGATCGTGTTCGCTAAGCATACATCCAATCGGCCCGCCTTCACGAGGGATCCCGGCTTTCTCCATTTCAGGAAAAAGAAGATCCTCTTCCTTGGCATGATGACATTTATCCGCAAACGTCTTGAAGAATTCAACAATCTGCTCAAGGTGCTCAGCATTAACTTTCTCCCCCGACTGAAGCCTTTTGCAAATCTCTTCAAGGATATCCATCATCAATTTTATTCCTTTGTGTTCCTCCTTTAATAATTCCGTCGCTTTCATTTTATCGTCTCCTTTTTTCATTATCACTTGATTTCATATATTTACCTCAAATAAAAAATACCGCCCCTCCGGTAGCTAATAAAATAATACTATTATTAAGAGGGTTTAAGCATTCTACAACAAAAGCCCACAACCTACAAGCGCAGAGCGCAAACCCTCTAATCACTTGCTATCTCTTGAAGTGTATGGCTATATAGAAGTACAACGATTTGCAATTAGCTGGAAACAAAGAACTTTGGCTATAAAAAAAACAAGATAAAAAAGGCAATTACAATGAAAGAAGCTCAATTATCTAAAATTATGGCGCTTAAGGAGAAGTCCTTAACCGAGCTTAAGGAGGCATACAAGAAGCTGTTTGATGGCAAAAAAGCGCCATCCAATAACAAGGTCTACTTATGGCGCAAGATAGCTTACAGGATACAGGAAATCGATTATGGTGGATTATCTGCTAAGACGAAGGACAAAGTCCAGGAGTTGATCCAGAAATACGACCCAATAAACAACAAGACGTTACGACCCAATACACCTGAAATGAATGGGCCGTCTAGAAAACATAAAAGAGATAAGCGCCTCCCCATCCTCGGAACCGTCATAACTAAGGAATACAAAGGAAAAGTTCTGCAAGTAAAGATTCTTGATTCCGGCTATGAATATAATAATAAAAAATATAAAAGTTTAAGCTCAATTGCCAAAGAGGTGACAGGAGCTCACTGGAACGGGTATTTATTCTTTAGCCTATGAAAAACGATACAGAAAAGATAAAAAAGAAACGCATTTGCTGCGCGATTTATACACGCAAATCCACATCTGAAGGATTAGATCAAGACTTTACTACTCTCGATGCCCAACGTGAAGCCTCTGAGAATTATATAAGCAGCAGAAGCACGAAGGCTGGCTTATGTCGCCAACACGATACGATGACGGTGGTTTTACTGGCGCAAATCTTGATCGACCAGCACTTCAGAAGCTACTTAATGATATCAAAGCCAGCGGCATTGACTGTGTCATTGTTTACAAAGTCGATCGCCTCTCTCGCTCATTGATGAATTTTGCTCAACTCTTAGAGTTCTTTGATAAATACAACGTCACCTTTGTTTCAGTAACTCAGGCTTTTAATACTAATACTTCAATGGGACGACTAACGCTAAACATCCTCTTTTCCTTCGCGCAATTCGAGCGTGAAATTATCAGCGAGCGCACAAAAGATAAAATGGGTGCCGCTCGTAAAAAGGGTCATTGGCTAGGCGGCAGGCCTCCGATTGGATATGATGTAAAAAAAGATGACAAAAAATTAATAATCAATTCTAAAGAAGCAAAACTTATCCGAGAAATATTCAAGCTTTATCTAGATGGAAATTCTCTTCTTAAAGTAGCGTCTATCCTCAATGAAAACGGCCACAGGTCAAAAGAAGGGTCTTCGAAAGCAGGCAAAGCATACGGTGGAACTAAGTTCAGCGTCACCCGGATACAAGCTATCGTAAAAAATGTTCTGTATATCGGCAAGGTAAAATACGCAGGACAAATCTATGACGGCCAACAAAGTGCAATCATTGATAATACGACTTTCCAAAAGACCCAAGAAAAACTCAAACAAAATTGCGTTGAGCGAAAAGTAATAAAAAATGTCGAATGTACCGGATTGCTGACCCACCTACTACATTGCAATACATGTAACACTATTATGTTTCATACCTATACGATGAAAAAACAAACACGTAAATATCGTTACTATGTTTGCACAAATGCTCAAAAGCGCGGATACCATTCGTGCCCAAACCGATCACTTAACGCGCAAGCTATAGAGGAAGCTTCCGTGGAGTATTTGAAGCGGATATTTTCAGATACAAAAAAATTTAAAGAGCGCTCTCAAGAAATTGAAGCTCTTCTGTCCCCTGTCTGGGATACGCTCTATCCAGAGGAAAAGCGAAGAATCCTGCGCGTTCTTGTTAAGAAAATCTATTATTCATCTGAAGCAAAGAAGCTTGGAATCAAACTGAATGGTAGCGATATTAAGCTTGAATTTGACGTTGATCTAAAGAAGGTGCGGACATTAAATAAATGGCACAAAGAAACAGAAATCGAAAAAGAACCAAAGATTAGAAGAAGCTTAATTCTTGCGTATCAAATCCAGAAACTTTTTGACGAAAGTAAAATAACTAGCCTTAAACAAGCCTCTGGATGGCTTAATATGAGCCAATCACGCCTTAATCATATCCTAACATTACTTCTTCTCTCGCCTTCCATACAGGCCGAAATAATCTCTAATAATAACCAAGCAATCAATCTAATCCCCGAATACAAAATCCGTTCACTTGCCGAAGAGCCTAATTGGAATAAACAGGCCCAAACCTGGCAAGATATCAAAGAAAATCTTTCTTAAAATTTATCTCTCTTTTCTATTCCAAGAAAAATTTCCTATTCCTAGTAAATGCCCAAAATATTGCTCAGATTAATCAAGATATCGACGATAATGCCATTTACTACGAATCCTTTACTAAACAGCGATTCAGAGATAAAGAGATAGTCTGACGAGATTTATTAAGCCACTTCTTGAAAAATGAATTTCTTTATCGCTCCTTCCGCTCTCCTCACAGTGACAATACAAAAATATCTGCCCTAACCTTTTGACACGACAAGACATAAAAATAGCCCTGAATAGTTTAACTACTCAGGGCTATTGGTATCT
>JAQUUP010000047.1 GCA_028693815.1 Candidatus Omnitrophota bacterium | reverse complement strand
CCTCTCACGAATCTGTTGGTGGCCAACCAACCGTGGCTGACAAGATTGATATCAAATCAATTCTAATTGCTTGTGGCTTTTCTTCAACCTATGAAGCGAGAACAAAAGAAGAAATAAAAGCCGCAGTTGAAAAAATGAAAAATGAAGGCAAATGCGCTTTAATTTTGTATACCAAACAAGGAAGTAGGGATGATTTAGGTCGCCCAACAACGACTCCGATTGAAAATAAAGAATCTTTCATGAAACAATTCGAGGAATAACGTGAAAGCTCTAATTTTTAATTCCGGAATCGGTAAAAGAATGGGGGCGTTGACCGCCCATGCTCCAAAAAGCATGGTTCATTTGTACAACGATGAAACCATCTTTGAACGTCAAATCAGATTAATTCAAGAGGCTGGCATACGAGAAGTAGTGGTTACTACTGGGCCATATCCTGAAACGATAAAAGAAGTATGTGACAAAGAATGTTTTCGAAACATGCGTTTCATTTTTTCACACAATGAAAAATACGACCAAACCAACTACATTTACTCGATGTACAACGCTAGGGAGTATCTCGATGACGATATCATCATGATGCATGGAGACTTAGTGTTTGATCGCACTTTAATTCCTGCAATGTTAAAAAACAAAAAAGCCAACCTATGCCTTATCAATAAATTTAAAGTTCTTCCTGAAAAAGATTTCAAAGGAAGAATAATTGATGGAACTTTACGAGAAGTATCAATAAGCATTTTTGATAAAAATTGTTTCGCTTTTCAGCCTCTTTACAAGCTGAGCAAAGACGCTATTGCTAAATGGATTGATAATGTGGTTAAGTTCATCGATAAAGGAATTGTTGGAGTTTATGCCGAAAACGCTCTTAACGAAATAAGCAATCAACTATCAATTTTTCCGATGAGTTATACCAAACACTTCATTGATGAAGTTGATAATCCGAATGATCTCGAAAGAGTATCAAAATCAATTGAACAGTGGGATGCTAAAACTCAAGTCATATATTACTCTTCACTTTTGAAAAGCAAAATCAATGGTCTTTTGTTTAATATTAATGCAAAAAATCCTCTATTTGTTGTTGATTCTTTCTTAACAAAAAAGATTGGCAAACAATTCGGCCACCCAGTTATTTTTTCTCATTTTACTTCCAATCCAAAATATGAGGAAATGCTTGTTGGTCTAACCTTATTTAAGGAAAAAAAGTGCGATGCAATTATCTCTATTGGTGGTGGTTCATGTATAGATGTTGCAAAGGCAATAAAACTGAGTTTAGACTCTGATATAAAAAGTGACATCCCAACATTCAAACAAATATATAAACACAACGATGTTCAACACATCGCTGTTCCAACAACTTCTGGAACTGGTAGTGAGTCAACAAGACATTCAGTTTTGTATTTGAATGGAGAAAAACAATCCATCAGTAACTCAGCAATTCTTCCTGAATACGTTATCCTTCAACCAAATTTCATTCTTACGGTTCCTGATTATCAGAAGAAGTGTACTGCTTTGGATGCTTTTTGTCAGTGCGTTGAATCGCTATGGTCAAAAAAAGCAACCAAGGAAAGCAAGAAGTATGCTTTAAAAGGCATTCAATTATTTGAGAAATCATATCGAAGCTATCTTAATAATGAAATCAAAGCGATAAAATCGATTCAGACTGTCGCCAACCTCTCAGGGAAGGCAATTAATATATCGGAAACGACTGCAGGACATGCGATGAGTTATAAAATAACTTCTCTTTATGAAATCCCTCACGGTCACGCTGTGGCGATGGCAATGAATGCAATATTGCATAATTGCAAGGTAAAGACACTTTTTAGTGGCATAGATGTTAAAGAGTTATTTGCTGAAATTATGAGTTTTTTTGACCTTGGTCTACAAGTAAAAGATCACCTCGATGATGCACAAATATTGACCGAGAGCGTGAATCCAATAAGATTAAAAAATTTCAAATATAAAATTAATGTCAAAAAATGTTACCTCACAATACTTAGATAGTCAGAGCATTTGGGTAGCATCTACATGCAAGTGGAGATATTCCTTTTAATTCACATTAGTGATATAGTTAGCCGAACGGACTTTTAACCAGTTAAAATTACTGGAGCAAAAACCAAGAAGATTATTTGAAAAAGAGAAAAAATGGACCAAAGTAATTATAAAAAAATAACCCTACCAGAAATTCAAGAAATTATGATTGCTAGGCTTAAAGAAGTAGTCGACTTTTTGGATAAGAATAATATCGATTATTTTGCGACATATGGTACTGCTTTAGGCGCTTATCGCCACAAAGGTTTTATTCCGTGGGATGATGACATTGATTTAGGAATGACAAGGGAAAATTATAATCGTTTTCTTAAAATTGCTAAGCAGTTGGAAAACGATCATTTTATTATACTTGGTTACCATTTTTCGAAACACATTGAGCACGGATTAACAAAAATTGGCATTAAGGGAACATATTGTCCTCAAAGATGCCTAAAAAAGAATTACGATACTCATTTTCATATTGACATCTTTCCTTATGATTCAGTTCCAAGTGACTCTAACAAAGCAAAGAAAATTGCTCGCAAGACCAAAAGCATAAAAAACAAACTTTATTTTAAGACAAGAAAAAATTCTTCAACAAAGTTGAAAAGTCTTATTTTGTGCTTGTATCAGGCTATCCTATCGCCTCTTTCGACACGCAGTCTTGCAAAAAAACTCGATAATCTAGCACAAAAATATAATGAAATCGAACCATCTTCAAAATATGTTGTTGATGTTATGGCAGCTTACCCATATGAAAAACAAGCTGTTTCAAGAGATTATGTGACTAGCACCGTATTAGCCGATTTTGCTACGATAAAAATTAGAGTCCCCAACAATTGTAATAAATTCCTTGAGGGAATTTACGGTCCTACTTTTATGACCCCTTCTGGAATGCGATTTGATCAGGACACATACTACGCATTAGTAAAAAAAGATTTTGTTGTATAGAAATAGTGTGAGCAAGCAATTACATGAAAACAAGTAAACTAAATTGGCAAAGAATACTACCGATTCTATTTTCAGCCCTATCAGCTGTGATATCGTTATTGACAACATTTTTTGTAGCGAAAATATTAAAGCCCGAAGCGTATGGTGAAGTGCAAGGATTTGTCGGAGTCATTCAAGTACTTAGTATTATTACTGCTTTAGGTTTGCCTGATTTCCTTACTAAGAGTGCTCAATATGCTGAAAATAAGAAAGCTTTCTTTTCCAAATACTTCTTATTAGTTTGCTGTTGGAGTGTTATTGTTTTTCCTGCATTTTTCGCTATAGCATATTTCTTCATGAAT
>JAQUUP010000046.1 GCA_028693815.1 Candidatus Omnitrophota bacterium | reverse complement strand
GACGCAGACTTGGGCGTGTTGAAAAACTTGCTGAGACTTTGATGAATCATAAAAATGTTTTAACGCATTGTAATGTTTCTGGCGAGCTTGCCATGGCGGCACAAATTTGTAAAGAACAAGGAAAGAATATTAGTTTTTTTGCAACGGAAACGCGTCCATATTTTCAGGGATCACGCTTAACGGCTTGGGAGCTAAAAAAAGCAAAAATACCCGTGACATTGGTTGCAGATAATGCTGTTGGAACGTTGTTGCGCGACAAGATGATTGATGCCGTTGTTGTCGGGTCTGATCGATCATGCGCCAATGGAGATTTTGCCAACAAGATTGGAACTTTACAAATTGCAGTCATGGCAAAGGAGTTTGGTGTGCCGTTTTATGTTTTAACGCAGCCATCGAATAAAGTAAAACAAGGAAAAGATATCCCCATTGAGATTCGAGATGAGAATGAGCTTCTTAAGGTAAAAGGAAAATGTTTTGCTCATAAGGGCGTTAAAGGATTTTATCCAGGATTTGATGTTGTTCCGCGTCAATTTATAACAAAGGCGATTGCAATTAATGTTAACCCCGCTACGAAGGGAAATGCGTCTAGTGAGCTTAATCCTAAAGAGAGAGTAAAGCCAGAGTCAGTACAAATTGCTAGAAAGCAAAGTTTTTCATTGGGGCCGGCTGAAAAGAAAAATTCTATTGTTTTGCTTCATGGAGTATTTAAAGATTCTTTTTTTGAGATTTTAAAGAAAAAGAAGATAAGAGAAGTTTTTGTTTTAGAGGGGCGTCCTTATTTGGATGGAGCTAAAGAGTTATGTCCGAAATTACTAAAACATAAAATCCAACCTGTTTTGATTGCGGACAATATGGCAGGATTTCTGTTTTATAAAGATTTGGTCAAAGAAGTTTGGATTTCTTATCAAGAAGAAGGCAAGAAAAATGTTTTGTGTAAAATAGGCGGTCTTATTTTAAGCGTAATGGCGAAACGACATAAAGTGCCAGTTAATGTTTTTCCGTCAGGAAAGCAAAAGAAGTATATTGCTAATCCAAAAGAGATTTTTTCGTTTAATGGCAAAAGAGTGGCTGCTAAAGGGATTAATGGATTTGTTCCTTTGCTTGAGGATGTCCCTAGAAAATATATAACGGAGATTTATTCATGAACAAATTAAAAAAAGAAATTATTGAAATCGGAAAATTGCTTTGGGATAAAGATTTGGCATCTGGCTTAAATGGCAATATCAGTGTTCGTGTTGATGAAAAAAGTTTTCTTTTAACGGGGCGAGGCACATGTTTAGGGAGATTAACGGAAGATGATATTGTCCAAGTTGATCTTGATGGTAACGTGATTGGTAAAGGAGAGGCTTCTTCTGAGAATTTGATGCACAGAGAAATTTATAAAACTTTTTCAGAGACAAAGGCCATCGTTCATACGCACTTGACATATGCAAGTGGATATTTTAGCGTTAATGACACGTTAACACCAATTACATTTGAGTCGCGTCTTTATTTAGGAAAGATTCAGGCGGTTTCGCAAACAACGCCCACCGTAACAGATGTTGCGCCTGTGATTGAAGCACTTAAAAGCAATAATATTATGATGCTTAAATCTCACGGATCTTTGGCAATAGGAAAAAATCTTTTTGATTGTTTTCTTCTGACGCAATGCCTTGAGGAATCTGTGAAGATGGATGCTGTAAGCCGAATTTATAAAAGCGATACAGGTCACACGTCACAAGTTACAAGCGAAAATAAAGATGAGAAAAAAATGAAAAAGTTTAAATTATTTTCTAGAGAACAAATTGATGAAATTGTGCGTCTTGTTAATTTAGATAAAAAGCTCGCCGAGCTTGGCAAAAGCAGCCAGATGACTATGGATTTAGCGGTTAAGCTAGATGAAAACGGTGTTTCTTATCGGTTTAAATTTGAAGACGGGAAAATCGTTGATGTCGCTGAAACAGATCAGGCTGAATTTGTTGTTTCCGCTCCTGAAGAAATTTGGCGATCGGTTTTTGCCCGTGAAATTGACCCGTTTGTTGCCACAACACAAAAGAGAATGAATCTCAAAGGCGATTTTGCTAAAATTTCAAAATGGTATGCGCCGTGCTCACGGCTTTTTGAGCTTTGGCAAGAAGTAGGGGTTGAATAATGAGTGAAATAAAACAATTTCAGATTTTTGTTGATGGGCTTTGGATCACGCCTAACAAGAATCAATATATTGATTGCGTTAACCCGTCGACGGATGAAGTTTTTGCACAAATTGCAAAAGCGGATAGCGATGATACTAAGAAAGCAATTGATGCAGCTAGAAAATCTTTTGACTCTGGTTTGTGGTCTGGTTTAAGCGTTAAAGAGCGCGGAAAATACATTGTTAAAATTGCAAGCCTTATTCGTGAGAACGCGAAAGAATTGGCAGAGCTAGAAAGCAAAGGTGCGGGCAAGACTATCAAGCATTCAACTTTTATTGATGTGCCAAGTGTCGCCGATACTTTTGAATATTTTGGTAAAATTGAAAAAGAGATTGAAAGTCGTAGCGTTAGTATTGGCGCGCCGGTTGATAGCAAAATTTGTTATGAGCCGATTGGCGTTGTTGGGGCAATTTCTGCTTGGAATTATCCTTTGATCTTTTTTGGTTGGAAAGTAGCGCCTGCATTAATAACAGGAAATTCTGTTGTTTACAAGCCTTCAAGTGTTGCGAGTGTGGCGGTTATGCGTTTGATTGAAATTATTCAGAATGTTTTGCCTAAAGGTGTTTTGAATGTTGTGACAGGTTCCGTTGAGGTTGGCGAAGAGATCGCGCGATCAAGCAATGTTGATATGATTACTTTTACCGGTGGGACTGAGACTGGTCAGAAAATTATGCAAGCTGCATCGGTGAATACAAAAAAATTGTGTCTTGAGCTCGGCGGAAAATCTCCTAATATTGTTTTTGCTGATTGCAATATAGATGCTGCGATTGGCGGGGCGATGTCAGCTATTTTTATGAATCAAGGGCAGATGTGTACGGCTGGTTCAAGACTGTTGTTGGAAGATAAGATTTACGATGAGTTTGTTGAAAAGCTAAAAGCAAAGGCGAAATCATTAAAGATCGGTGACGCACTTGATTATTCGACGGAGTTTGGTCCATTGGTAAGTAAAGCACACAGAGATTCTGTCTTAAAGTTTATTGAGCAAGGAAAAAAGGAAGGTGCCAATCTTGTTTGTGGTGGTAATGTTCCGACTCAAAAGGGAGCATTCTTAGAGCCAACGATTTTTGTTGATGTTAAAAATTCAATGACGATTGCGCAACAAGAGGCGTTTGGTCCAGTTTTATGTGTTATTAAGTTTTCTGGTGAAGAACAAGCGGTTGAAATTGCCAATGATAGTAAGTATGGATTGGCTGCTATGGTTTGGACGAAAGATATTGAAAAAGCTAGTCGCGTTTCGTCGAAACTCCATTGCGGAACAGTTTGGATTAATACGTATGGCGGGTTTTATAATGAGGCGCCATTTGGCGGATACAAACAAAGTGGTTTTGGAAGAGAGCTGGGAATTGAAGGTCTTTTGGAATATTGTCAAGCTAAGCATGTTTGCATCGACAAAACGCCTGGCGGAAAATCTTTGGCAGCAAGCTGGTTTTGACTACAGAGTCCAAAAACAGGATTGATATTTTTAATGACAAAGATGATAGGAATAATAAAGAAAGTTGTAAGTTCTAAGTTATAAGCGGTAAGTTTATGGCAAAAACATTTAGAGACTTAATAGTTTGGCAGAAGGCGCATTCTTTAGCTTTAGAAACT
>JAQUUP010000045.1 GCA_028693815.1 Candidatus Omnitrophota bacterium | reverse complement strand
TTCCGGACATAAGCAGAAGCCCGTAAAGAAGGTCGGATACGCTTATTTCTTCTCCCTCTTTGAGGTACATGGAAGAACCCTCCGCAAAATATTT
Source organism: Candidatus Omnitrophota bacterium (assembly GCA_028693815.1). Classification (NCBI taxonomy): domain Bacteria; kingdom Pseudomonadati; phylum Candidatus Omnitrophota; species Candidatus Omnitrophota bacterium. Next base: position 3,691 of record JAQUUP010000045.1, on the reverse strand, counting down.
TCTGATGATCTTCACGGTGTTCTTCAGGTCGGTATGCTCCAGCGCAACGACTGCTGTCATGATTTTTGTGGTACTTGCGATCCGCATCTGCCGATCCGCATTTTTCTCAAAAAGGATCCTCCCTGTTGTCGTATCCAGCACAACGGCTGCCTGAGCGGAAACACCGGGAAAAGCAGGATCTGAATTGGTCGCTGCGGCTGATTGGAAGTTGGTGAGGTGTAATAGCAAAATAGCAATGCAAATAAAAGATAAAATTTTTGGTAAAAACAATATTCTATTTTTTGTATGACTTCGGTATATTGAACTTGTAATGATTTTTATCATTTTCCCATCCTATTTAAAAAAATTTCGCCCTGCGTATTTTCCCGCAAGGCGATTTTTTTTATTCATGGGAGGACAGGGGACTAAAATACTGAGTCCTCAGATTTCGAATAATCCTCACGTGATTTGTGCTTCTCTTTGCTGAATGCCTCGGTTATTTTGTCGACCACGCCGGGCACCATCTCAACAACACGATCGATCGTATTACCGGCGGGGGGCGATACCGGCAGAAGCTTGACGTTGCCATTCGATACAACAAGAAACGCGACCGGGATGATGTTGATGCCTGCGCCGCTGCCTCCGCCAAAATTCTGGTCGCCTGAGGAAGCGTTCTTTCCGCCGAAATCGGAGCCGCCGGAAGCAAATCCGAAGCAGAGTTTGGAGACCGGGATAATCGTTGTTCCATCCGGGGCAGTAATCGCTTGTCCGATGATGGTATTCACATCGATCATTTCCTTGATCTTCTGCAAGGTAACGGACATCATGTCAACGATTGGTTTTTCCATTTTTAGTACCACCTTTTTCCTTTACTTTATGTGAGATAAATTTTTTAGCAAATCGAAATGCCCCCAGAAAAAGCCCGCCGACAGAGACTGAAGCTTTCGTAAAACAATAAATTGTCGGTCTGTCAGCAAGATAATCTACCTCAATGGCAATCTCTTTTTTCCGTACCTGAATGTTATTTTCCAAAACAGCCAGAATTATACCCTCCGCTGCCCAAGCTTTTCCGTACAGAACGGCTGCTTTTGCAGGTTCATCCTTTGCTGCGGCGGTAAATCGGACTTTTAGCCGATCGATGCGGATGATTTTGCGAAGCGTTTTCAGCAGATCGATCGCAAGATCATAATATCTTTTGAACTGCTCAAAAGGCCCGCCCTTTTCTTCGGTTTCCTCTTTGATCTTTTTTTTAACTTCTTTGACTGTCTTTTTCGCTTGCGTACGCACCTTTTTATTTGGTGGATAGAGCGGAATACGGACAAAAGCGATTTTCGCCCATGCTTCAAGTCCGATTTCAGAATACCGTGCTGTTATAGATATGCGAACAAAACAAAGAGCAATAAGAATTGACAGGATAATTCCAATTATGACGAACCCGGTCAAAGCATCACCACTTTCCATTGTTATCGCAGTAGGTAGAACTCAATAAGCCAATAAACCACATTGCTTTCATTATGGACGGTAATGGTCGTTGGGCTAACGCTAGAGGTCTTCCTCGTTATCTTGGACATAAAGAAGCTTGTCAGCGAATTATTGAAGTTTTTGAGTATTGCAAAGAATACGGAATTAAAGTAATTTCCTATTATTGTTTTTCCACCGAAAACTGGTCTCGGCCAAAAGCGGAAATTAATCATTTATTTAAATATTTGGAAGTGTTCTTCAAAAAACAAATTGATTATTTAATCTCTGATGGTGTCAAAGTTATCATTTCTGGTGATATTTCTCGATTGCCGATAAAAACTCAAGATATTTGCTTAAAAGCAATCAAATTAACAAAAAACAATAACAAACATGTCATGAATCTATGTTTAAATTATGGCGGTCAAGACGAAATTGTACGCGCTAGTAAGCTGATTGTAAAAGAAGCAATGAGTGGAAAATTGGATATCGATTCGCTTTCAAATAAAGATTTTGAAAAGTATTTGTATACAGAAGGTCTTCCAAATGTTGACTTACTTGTCCGCACCAGCGGAGAACAACGAATCTCAAATTTCTTGCTTTGGCAACTTGCTTATGCCGAATTTGTTTTCACTCCAACATATTGGCCTGATTTTAAGAAAGATCAATTTCTGGATTGCCTTGAGGAATTTAACAACCGTAACCGTCGTTATGGAGGTTTGAAAAATGAAAAATAAAATAATCGAAACAAATGAAATAACAAATGAAACAAAATCTTCGATGAGAACTCGTATCATTACTGGTGTGGTTTTAGCCGCTATCGCAATTCCATGTTTGTTCTTGGGTGGTTGGTTTTATTTTGCTTTGTCTGTTATCATTGCTGTTTTTTCTGCTTATGAACTTGTTCACGTTATTGGCTTAAAGAGCCGTTTTAAATACTTAATTTATACCGCATCAATCATTTTAATGATCTGCTTTGTTTATTGGATTTTTATTAAAAACAATATTGCTGCCTACATTAAAGAACCATCTAGTTTTGATGCTAGTAAAATCTTAGTTAACGAATTTACTGATTTGATAGTGTCCACAGTTTTGATTATGGTTGCTGCCGGCGTCTTCTTTGGCATTTCATTTATTTGTGAAGAATTCACTGTTAATCATGTTTTCTACCTCTTGTCTATGACAATTGTTGTTGGTTTATGCCTTCAATCATTACTATATTTAAGGTTTTCTCCGTTTGAAAGATTCAAAGATATTACTGATACTGGCGCCGATCTTTTTAAGTATCTGCAATCATCCTTCCTAATTATTTATGTAATTTTAGGAACAATTTCTACCGACATCGGAGCTTACTTTATTGGCGTTTTGTTTGGAAAACATAAACTAAATCCACGTATTTCTCCTAAAAAAACATGGGAAGGTTTCTTTGGTGGTTGGTTTATTTCTTTCATTCTTTCAGCCACTTTCGCGTTGGTACTTGGCCTTATAAATTATCCAGCCTTACCTTCTTTAAACTTAAATTATTTTTACTGGTTCTTATTGCTTAGTTTCTTAATGCCAATTTTTGCTAACCTAGGTGATTTCGCTTTCAGCGCGATTAAACGTGGTTTCGGGATTAAAGATTTTTCAAATTTACTTCCAGGGCATGGAGGCATATTGGATCGTTTTGACTCTATGCTTTTCGTATCAGGTTTTGTGGCAGCTATGCTCATCTTTATAAATAATGGTTGGAAAATATTCGCATGAGAGATGTCTTGATTCTTGGGGCAAGCGGTTCAATCGGGGAACAGAGCCTTGATATCATTAAAGAAAATAAAAACAGTTTTAATCTAACCGGTATTTCGGTTGGCAAAAACTCTGATTGTCTGATTTCTACACTTCGAGAATTCCCATCAATCAAATACGCTTATTTAATTGATGATGAAGTGAGACAATTACTTTGTAACGCTTTTCCAAATGTTATTTTTTTCGCTGGTAAAAATGGTTTAAAAAAATTGATCAATAAGTGCAGTTTTGATTTATGTGTTGATGCTCTGGTTGGTTTTGTTGGAATGGCACCAGCTATTCAAGTTCTAAAAAAGAATAAAATCCTTTGCCTTGCTAATAAGGAAGCTCTTGTCAGCGGTGGAACTATCATCAACAAGCTTCTATCAAAAGGAAAAGGTAAACTATATCCAATCGATTCTGAACATGTTGCTTTAGCTAAATGTCTTTCTAAAGTTAATTTAAATGATGTTAAGTGTCTTCACATCAC
>JAQUUP010000044.1 GCA_028693815.1 Candidatus Omnitrophota bacterium | reverse complement strand
ATTTATCTTCATCCTTGTTTTTTTTACAACCCATAACGTTTTATTGATGAAAGAATTTATTTTGGAATCGAACAACATACCAAAAGGAAACCGGAGTAAAAATAAATGTAAAAACAATTGATGCCAACATGCCCCCTATCATAACTGTACCCATTGCAGATTTAAGAGGCACAACCGACCATAACTGCGGTAAAACTCCTAAAACAATAGCTAATGAAGTCATAATGATCGCGCGAAATTTCTCAGAAGCTCCCAGCCATAATGCATCAACAATAGGAACACCTTCTTTCATTTTTTGCAAAGTATAATCCAACAATAAAATAGAATTATTCACAACAAGGCCTACGAGCATAATCATTCCCAACATTGAAGCAACATTAATTGATTGATCTAAGAAAAAGAGTGCATAAAAAACTCCGATAAAAGATGTTACAACAGATAATAAAATAGGAAGGGGAAAAAAGAATGAATTCATAAGAGCGCACAAAAGCATAAATGTCAAAATAACAGCAAGCAAAAAAGCTTTTTCAGTTTCTCTCGAAGATTCATCTTGATATTCAGCGCTACCCGCATAAAGATAACCGTATCCGTCCTCAAAATTAATCTTTTTAAATGATTCATCTAGAACACCACTCACATATCCTGAATTAGACTTTGCAAGATATCCATACAAAACAATAATTCTATTCTTATCACGATGTTGAATCATTGGAACAGCCTTATCTTCTGTAATTTCTCCAAATTCGCTAATCGGGCTTAATCCTTTTTTAGAAATAACGTTTATCTGTCTGATGTCATCAAAATCCTGAATATAGTCCTTGTCCAATTGAACATTAATGTCATACTCTTCGCCTGCTTCTTTATAAACATTTGTATCGCTATCCCCATAAACAGAAGTTCGAAGAATACTTCCAACCTCTACATCTGTTAATCCTGAGGCCACTAATTTTTTTTGATCAGGAGAAAGAATAACTTCGCTCTTTGGAGTTTTGTATGAAGAATCGACCGAACGAAAATATCCTGTCTCTTCCATTAACCTTTTCATATCCTTAGAGATATTGATCATTTTTTGATAATCCCGACCATAGATATTAATCGTCATATCTGCTTGAATGCCACCCCTGGCTTCACCTCTCTCAAGATTAATTTCCGCATCTGGAATCTGTGCTACGAAAGGAACGATCTCCTGAATAATCTCTACATCACTCCTCTTTCTCTTTGCAAGAGGAACAAGATTAACAACAACTGCAGCATTCTCAACACCATTATCTCCAATAGATGTTAAAAGCGATTCTGTTTCAGGAATTTTCTCTAATCTTTTCTCAATAATATCTACTACTTCCAAAGTTCTTTCAATGGTAGACCCCTGTGGCATTTCAACGCTTACCGTAATCATATCCTCATCAGAATCAGGATAAAATTCATTACCAATATAAGGAATAATAAACTTAAGAGAGAAAAAGCAAAGGATCATTAAAATAACAGTTATTTTAGGAAACTTAAACGTCAGCTTAAAAATTTTATGATATTCATTCTTGAGACTTTTTATCCCAATATCAACAATTTTAACGAGCCACCTGAAAGGATTAAAAAAACGTGACTCTTTTTTTTCTAATCCTTCCTTTTCTCTGAGAATAAGACCACATAACATTGGCGTTAGACTAAATGAAGCAACAAGAGAAAAAATCGTAGCGTATATAACAGTCAAACCAAATGACTTCATAAACTGACCCACAATCCCACCCATTGAAGCAATTGGCGTAAACACAACCAGATTAGTTCCTGTGGACGCCAAAACAGCCGAAGCAACTTCCTTTGTCCCATTAATAGCAGCATCAACAGGACTCTCGCCTTTATCAATATGAACCAAAACATTTTCTACAATAATAATTGCATTTGCAATCAGAGTTCCCAGCGCCGTTGCAATAGCCAGAAGAGTCATGGCGTTAACAGTAAGTCCCGAAGCATTAACCAAAAACAATGCAGATATAATAGAAGAGGGAATCGTAATTGATGCAATAAACGTTAATCGAGGCTGTCCTGTAAAAACATATAAAATAAAAATTGTTAAAATAATACCTATAAGAATGTTTAAATAAGTTTGATTAGTTTCGCTAATAATGAAATCTGTCGTATCGGTAGCTATTTCTAATGAAACTCCTTTAGGGAGCAGTTTTCGAAATTCAGGAAGACGACGTTGAACTTCTCTAGAAATATCCACAGCATTTCCATCCGAAACCTTATTAAGAGACAAGCCGACTACATCTTTGCCGTTATAGCGTGCAATAGTTTCAACTTCTTTAAAGCTATCTTCAATACGCGCTATCTCCTTAAGAGGAAAATGACTTCCGTCACGAGAAACAATAATCATATCCGCGAGATCAGAAGGATTCTCAAACTCTCCTAAAAAACGTAAACTTACTGATGTTTTTGTCTTTTCGAGTAATCCACCTGGAATATTTTTATTCTTTGCTTTAATGCTATTAACAATGTCTGTAATTGTTAAATACCGCTGTTTCATCAACATCGGGTCAACAAAAACATTAATCTGCCTTTCTTTTCCTCCATAAAGATCAACATTTGCAACACCATCAACCGAAGAAAAATGATCTTTTAACTTTTTATCAGCAAACTCATAAAGATCTCTTCCATCAAGAGTTGTGCTAGAAAGAACAAGATCCATAACCGGCTCCATTAAAGGATCAAACTTCTCAATAACAGGCTTTTTGGCATCCTCAGGAAAATCATTTACAATAGCATCGACTTTATCCTTAACCTCAATAAACTTAATATTAACATCAGCAGATAAAAGAAATTCAATAGAAACATATCCAAAATTCTCATAAGAATAACTTTTTATCTTCTTTATTTCAGATAATTCCGCTACAGCATCTTCTATCTTATTAATAACAAGCGTTTCAACCTCAATTGGCGTTGCCCCAAGATAAGTTACTGTAGCCGTAACAATGGGAAAATCAATCTTAGGCTCTTTTTCAACGCGCAAACTAAAGATTGAAACAAAGCCTAAAAGAACAAAAACCAAAACAAACATAATTGTTGTTACTGGCTTTTTGACAAAAAACTCAATCATTATTTGTCTCCTGCTTTGATTCTGTCCTTAAAATATTTACCTTGTCACCTTCAATTAATATTGAAACCCCTTCGATAATAACCAAATCTCCTTCATTTAATCCTTGGGTTACCACCATGCCATAACCCCCTCTATCACCAACAAATATATCTTGTCGAACAGCCTTCCCGTTGTCTACCTTCCAAACAAAAGACTTCTCTCTTTCCTTATTGACAATTTCATCAGGAACGCAAATGACATCATTTAAAACATTGATACAAACGTCTACAATAGCCCATCCTTCAAAATCAATCGACTCTTCAAAAGAAACTTGAATTTTATACATTCCTTCATCAATAGAAATCTCATTGTCAATCATTGAAATAGACCCTTTAAACTTTTTCTTTTTTGTTTCAAAAATCACATCTTGTCCTATTTTAAGCTGACTTCGAAGATCTTTTGAAACATATGCCTCTAAAACACGATCAGAAATTTTCGATGCCGTTATTTTTATGTAAACAGAGATTTTTTCTTTTTTAATTTCGCGCACAATAACTGGTTTACCTTTTTCCTCCCATTCAGAAACAGCGCTTAAAACCATCTGATTTCTTTCTTTAAGAACGGCATGTTGCTTCCAAACAACCAAAAGAAAAAATACGAGAAGAACAAAAAAATATATCCAATTTATTTTTCTATTCATCAGCACTCCCTATCAGCGTTAATCTTTCTATTTGCGCTAAGGTTACGCTTAAATTAAATAAAGTCATCTCCTTATTAATCTTTGCACGAGTCCACTGAAGCTCAGCATCATTCAAATCTGTTAAAGATATTTGTCCTACCCCTAACAACTCCTGACTATATTTAAAGAATTCTTCCGCCCAATGAAGGGTTTCAATATCAGCTTTTAACGTATTTCGGTATTCTTGATATTTGCTAAGAGCCTGATCAAGCAAAAGCAAGTAATCCTTTTTTCCTTTTTGATATTCAAGATCTGCCTCTTGCTTATCCAATTTCGCCTGGTACAATTTTTCTCGATCAAATCCACCCGACCAAATCGGAATATCAATTTTAAGTCCAGCAACTCCGTAATCATTCATATCGCTATTTTCAACATAATGACTGTTGCTAGCCCCTTTACGATTCCAGGTTACAAAAGCAGAAATATCAGGAAAAAGCGCCGCTCTTTTAGAGATAATCAGTGATCTCTTTTGATCAATTATTTTTTCTAAAGCACGAATAGCTGGCTGATGATTATAAAGCAACATGGCCATTTCATTTCTATCAAAATCCAAATACATTTGTGCAAAGCCTTCGGTCAGTTGAATCACATCTTTTTTATCTGCACCAATTGCAACTTTCAAAGCATCCATAGCTGAAGCAAAATCAGCTCGTGCGTTGCTAACAATCGGAAGGCGAGACGAAATATCGGCAGATATTTTAATATTATCGTATTTAGAAACTCTGCCTTGAGAACTTCGGTCTTCTAATATTTCTTTATTTTCTTTTGCATTTTCATAAGATTCTTGCGCAATTTCAAGCGTTCTTTTTGAAAGACATACATTATAATATGCCAATTTTGTGTTATAAATAATACCCTGTTCTGTTGATTCTTTATCGTAACGACTAGCTTCGACCGCGCGTTTAGCAGCAGCAACCGCACTAGAAATTTTTCCAAAAGTAAACAATGTCTGCGATGCCGTTACGCCGAAATCCATCTCGTAATCTCGAACAGCGGCTGTTGTGGCCATATGCGGATATTGAAAATTATTGGCCCATTGTATAGAACCCGAGAATTGCGGCAAAACATAAGACAGCTCTTCTTTTTGCTCAGACTGTTGTTGCTTAACTTCATTATTACTAATTTGAAGGTCCTCGCTTGCATTAAGTGCCATTTTAATAGCATCGTGTAAAGAAAGAGACACCACCTTTCCTGTCTCCTGAGAAAAAACAAAGGAACTTGCAAGCAAAATAGTAAACAAAAAAACACTTATTATAATCTGTATTTTCTTCATTCTTAATCTTTCAATATATTGAAATCATAAATTAAAATCATTGATATATATATATAAATAAATAATAGAGATATTCTAATCTTTAATATTCTTTGTGTCAAAGACAAAAGTCTATAAAATTTATCGAGCCAATCAAGCACCAAAAAACCTAAAGCTATTAAAACTCCAGAAATTTAAAATTATTAGAAAACTTCATTATCTCATTTTTCGCGCTCCAGGCAGCAACAATACAAAAATATCTGCCCTAACCTTTTGACACGACAAGACATAAAAATAGCCCTGAATAGTTTAGCTACTCAGGGCTATTGGTATCTCTCTAATTAAATTTAGAGAGATTAAACTGGCTCCCCTCAAGTATCTAAGCCTTAAATCTATCTCCATATCAGATGCGCTTTATTATATAGAAAAAGATCAGATTGTCAATTATACAGCCGATTCAGAGATAAAGTTAGAGGAAAAATGCCTGCACTACGAAGCTTAAATATGATTTTTTAAAGCGAAGAAGTGTCCGTTTTGTCCACAATTTTCAGCCCGAGAAGTACATAACTATTTGATATATAATCAATTAAAAAATGTCCACCTCGACGGGGTGGACATTTGTTAAATAGGGGCATCTTCCCTTTTCTAGAGTATCATCAGGGCACATGTACGACCCCCTTTCAAAAATCCTATGCCGCAATTTTAATAAAAATGCCGAGAGAAATAGGGAATTTTTTACTGCTGAGAGGAATAAAAGCCTATCGTACAGGATGTTTCAAAAAGACCAGCATAAACATTTCAGAGATTCCTTACTTGCGGAATTTCCGAAAATATGCTATACTTTGATTAAGAAGGAGGATGAAACATGACTATTACAATGACAAGCAAAAACCAAATCACTTTACCAAAAAAGATTGTCGATGCA
>JAQUUP010000043.1 GCA_028693815.1 Candidatus Omnitrophota bacterium | reverse complement strand
TTATACGGGTACCCGCAGGAACACCCTCATACTTAAAAGGAACTTTGCGATCGACACGAATATCTTCAAAAATAGCTGATTTTATTTCTAAGACTGAAGAAGAAAGGGCTTTTTTACTTTTTGGCAAAATAACAAAGTCAGACAGACTATTCCTTGTCTCAAAAAAACCAACTGGCATAAAAACCAATACCTGCTCAAATCCTAAATCCTTTAGAAATACCCTTATTTTTTTATCATCAACTTTTTCCACTCCACAGTTCATATAATCAAAAGTAAGCGCTCCTTGAAATTCTGGATCGATCAACACATCAATCAAGCTCTGTTCCGCAATTTCAGAAATTACAAAATCAAACAATCCTTGCGAATCATCACAAGAATCAACAACTTGGCTAAGAGCGATATGAAAAATATCTTTCTTTAACGCTGCCTGAGATTCAACATAAAACCGTCCATCTAAAAAAGAATATGTTTTTTTATAATAATACAATAAAAATAAAAAATGATTGTTCTCATCCTTTACTCCAATGATGAACCCAGGAATCTTCTTTTCTATATTATTCCAAATTACATGTTTCCATTTCTCCGAAGGAAAAGATGAAAATAAATCAAAACTTGATTGAAAAGGATAAAAGAAACGCTTAAAAGAAGATGGAGTCATCTCTATCATAACGGGATAAACTTCTGAAGTTTTATGATAAGATCTTAACGAACTCAATTTTATTAACTTATCATCAATTTTTTTCTTCAAAGAGTCAACAGCTCCCGCGTCAACACCCAATAACTCTATTAAATTTTTAGCCTTATAATAAAATAATTTTGCTCGCATATCTTGGCCATTTCTTTCAAGAGCTTGAGCGTATTCCATAAAGTTTCTAATTTTCCCAAGGAGAACATTGCGTGTCTCAAATGAAGGATATTTTTTTTTATTTAATAATTCATTTTGAACTAACGGATGTAAAAGAACCTGCTTAACGCTAATGGTTAAATCTTCTGTCTCAAAATCCTTCTTTGGTTTAACCGTTTGATCTGAACATAACGTGCCTTGAGCCTGATACTCTAAAGCCGCTAATCGTTGCTCTGCTTTCTTTTCAAAAAGACTTCTACTTCTAGATAATTTTTGCATGGGAGGAAGACATAAGAAATCCTTTTTGATACGGTTCCATTTGTCCGGTTGCAAAGAATAAAAATCCTTTAAAATGCCTCTTACTTTAGACATGGTAAGCTTTGCGCTTTCCCTCATCATCTGCGAAACTTTTCCAGACCTCTCCTGATAATCAATCACCTGTCGTGCAACATAAGGGATCTCACAAAAATATCTGAGATATGAAGCAACCTGAAGATTATGACTTCGCGTAGATAATCCCTTCTGGGTTTTCTGTCTTTCATCAACAACATCTGCTAAGGACATCCCACGAGAAAATTTCTTAATAATAACGCCTATTTCTGAAATAATTCTTGCTTCGTGATTATGTCGACTATGATCTATCGCAATGGTGAAAAGAAGAATCAAACGATCAAGCGTCCTTTCTTCTTCAGCTCCCATCTGATATAAAACCCAAATAATATTAAAAATATCAACCTTGTTAATCTGATCAGCATATTGATACGAACCCTCAAAAAGCGCACTAGCGTCTTGATATAATTTTTTTATCTGAAGATTTTCTTCTAAGATCCTTACAATCATCTTGTCAAAGATCTGATTAAACTGCTTGGTAGACCCTATTTCCTTTATTCGCATATAAAGCCTAGTAATGCCAATATCGTGATGGTCATTAATAGCGTCGAAAACCCTGCACTGCAAGAATTGATCATTAAACAAATTCTTCACCTCTGTAAAAAGACCCTTGTCCTGATCAGCGATCATCCGAATAAGCCACATCATGCGCTGGCGCTTAACCGCCTGGACTGCGGATGAAGAAACGGCTAGCAACGAAGAAGAAAGGCCTTCCTCTAATTTCGCCGGCGAGGAAAGAGTCGCCTGGGCGCTATCCGTCCCAGGAAATAGCTTCTGCCAACCGGCGGCAACACCTCGCCTTTTCACGATTTCTGGAATTTTCATACCTTCATGAGAATAACAAACAAGGTCACGCGCTAAAGTAGGAAAAATTGAGGAGCTAATGCCTTTTTCAATACCCTCTTTTAAGATTGCTTTTAAATTTCCATTTTTGATAAATTCTAAATCAAAACCAAAAAAATCTGTATTTAAAATAATATCTGGATTATAAAATTTAAAATCAAGAATTTCGACAGATGTTCTTAACTGGGCATATTCATAGCTTTTGGTCGCATGCTCAATTCTTTTTTGCCTCACATGTAAATCAGCTTCAAGTAAAATAAAAAGATGAACCAAGTCTTGTCGATATGGGACACTTGTAACACATTCTGCGATAACTACCTGCTCTTCAAAACGGTTATTAAAATATTCAAATGAATTGCTGAATTTCAAATCTTCTACTTGTTCGCTTAACAACCTCGCTTCATCAACAACCCGCACGTTTAGGCCATGATCTGATTCTACAATTTCTTTGATAGCCCCTATAAATGTTGATTTCAAAGAAGCGGGCGCTCCTGAAAAAATGAAAAAACATTTCTTTGACTCTTTTTGACAAAAGTTAATTTTTGCACCAACAAGATAAGCCAAATCAAGAATTTTATTCTTATCTTGCTCTAAAATTGAACTCGCGTATACGCCAAAACCCTCAATTGCCTTTTCTTTTCCTGTATAAAAAGAAACGATATCTGAAGATGCCTTTGCTTTTTCTATCGCCTTATCAAAACAATCTTTTGAAAAATGATCTCGACTCGTAAACATCTTGGCCACAGCCAAAAAGTATTTATATTCATCATCAGAAAAAGTTTTAGGTTTTCTTTTTGAAGGAAAGATATCGTCAAGCTTAATCCAAACAATATTGTCTTCTCCCTGATAAACTCTTTTTGTAAAATATGGGAACGTCACGCGAAAATTGTTTGTCTGAGCTAAAAAATTATAAAAATATTCAGTAAAATCTTCAATATCCTTAACACAACTTTTGAAGAAATCAAAATAAGGAATAGGAGAAGTATTTTCACGCTCAGGAATCTTTAAAACAATATTCTGTCCTATTTCCACAAGTCGTAACAACGATTTGGCAATCACAACAACAATGATTGCTCCAGGATGATTTTGTTTTTTACCGTTTTTAAGTCTTAACGTCAGAACAATCTGATGCGACTTTTCTCTCCAAGAAACTTCAATAACACAATCTTTTATGTTCGGGAAATACATATTTGGCCTGAATTCTGAATCAAAAAAAGATGGCGACGAAGACACGGCTAATCCGCAAGCCTGCATAACAGCACCGACCTTATCAAGAATCAGAGCAGCTTCCGCCAGAGTCTCGTCATCCTTATTTTTTGTGATATATTGATTCAAAACTTGATAGAAAGAATTAGCCACTTTTTGATAACCTAGGCCTAAAAGAACCTGTCCTAGGTATCCTTGTTCATCTGTAAGATCCTCTTCTCCGGCATATTCATATTCTCTATAAATATCTCGAGCATACTCCGCTAAACCTAACTGATGAATCGCATCGATCAAGGCCCAAAAAATAACCGGCTTCTCCATAAAATAAGAATTCCCCCACATCCACTTGATATTTTCAACAATGGCGTTTTCTTCCCTAAGGCCCAAACTAAAAGAAACCTTGGCAACAATTTCATCAAGCCCTTGGTTTGGCTGAGAAAATCGGAGATTGTGGACAGAAACAAAAACCTTTTTCCATGCGAGAAGTTGATCGCGAACAAACACCCTATCCCCTAAGAATCCGATGGCCTCTAAAAGAAAAAGGTTTGTCTGGAAATTAACAATAGTGTCTAAAGTCCATTGATGAATATCTGCGCCAATGGGTAGCATTCCTTCCCCCTCAATGATCTTAATAAACAATGGATCATTGAAATGAATAACCAGTTCCGCCGCCTGCAATCGATCCTCAGGAATTTCTGAACGAATTTTTTTCATTATTTCTGGAACAACGCGTGGATCCTTCAATCTGGCAAGAGCTAAAAGAAGTTTTCTCTGTCGTTCTTCATTCACGTGAATCTGCTCTGGCAATCGTTCTTGGTCTGGAGTTAGAAAAAACGATTTATTCTTCTGTGAACCAAAACCTTGATTAGGAAGATCCATCACAGCATCAAATTTCTTTGTAAGCTTTTCCCTCTGATCTTGAGCCTTTAAATGTAATCGATAAAATTCCTTACGTGCCTTCTCCTTGTCGATGTTCATAAGAGCGTTAAGAGCGATCAAATGCGCCTGCAGATAAAAATTGCCGACATAGGTTATCAATCCTCGCACTATCTCTTTTTTTGATTCAAAAAAGCTTAAATAATATGCCACGCGCGCATTCAAAACATAAAGAGCTTCTAGATCCTCGAAGTTCGGGAATCGCCTCTTTTCTTCATTCATGATACTCTTATTAACTCCTATCAATATTTTCTCTAAGACGCTACGCACAAGCGGCTCAAAACGCTCACGATGACCCGTGCAAATAAGCTCTCGTTCATCGGTTAGTCTTAATAGGTTGCTAGAAGATACGGATCGCACATCACCAAAGCCTAAAGCGCTCGAGGATGTTTGGTAAATCAAAATAGCGTCTGTGAGAATTTCATCGCGGTTCTCAAAAACATGATTAACCTTATCAACAAGCGTCTTATAAACATCGTTGCGCCCATCATTATGAAAAATAAGCCACGTTTGCACCCCAGGCTCAATATCCATAAAAACAGTATACGCAAAACGCTTCTTACCAGTACGAAACCGGTTCACAGAATATTGCCCAGTGACATGCCTAACAGCAACGTGATGATCACCGATCTGGATTTTACTAACTAAAATCTGAACATCTCCAGTAAAGCGCTTAAATAACTTTTCATTACGAAAAATGTCAGCATGCAAAGACTTGATAAGATAAACTTTAATATTTTTTGTTTCAACAACGGGCTTGGAAGGAGGAAGGTCTTTTGTAGCAGAAACAGGTTCTGATTCTGGAATCGGCGGCGCCTGGCTCTTTTTATTTGTCTTTCCCGTTGTTGCCCCGGCTTGATCAGTCTCAATAACATCTTTTTTCGCCAAAAATTTTTTAATATCATCAATACGCTGTAAATACGATCTTGCCTCTTGCTCTGTAAGCTTCTTTAAACATTCTAGAGCCTGGGCAAAAACCTCTGGCGCTTTAGCTCTTTTTTGTGGATCAGTCTTGGTCGCTAAATTATACGCACGAGACAAAAGCTTTTTAAACTCATCCACTATCTCTTTACGCGCTGCGACTGCCTTTATCTTTTCCTTAAGCTCCAACCATTTTGCTCGCGCGCGCTTATCCTCAGGATTCTGCTTAATAATTCTTTCTAAAGACTTTATTGCATCCTCGAGTTTGCCCGCCGCTTCGAGCTTTAGAGCCTCATTCCAAAAGCGTAATAAATTCTTAGCTCTCGCAAATAACGATTCTTTATCTTTGCGAAGCATTCCCAGCGAAGAAAGAATAGCAACCTGATCGATGGCTTCTTGATATTGACCATTTCCAATAAACACATCAAAAACATTCTGTGCGAATTCGCGTAAAGCTACCAAAGTTTCGTCATCAGCGATTTGACCAAAGAATTGGGCAGCCTTGGCATACTCCTCCGAAAAACAATCCTGGAGCTTAAAATTATCAGCGAAGAATAATACCATTTCCCGTCGTAGATCCTCCTCTTGCGTAGGCAGAGGAAACATGCTATTAAACAAAATCACCAAATCTTCATTACGAAACACCGGTAAAACCTCTTGCCAAAAAGTCTCTGCTGCCTGATCCCTTGCGCCGTCAGGATTAAGAACGTCTAAGATCATTGAATAAAAATTGATCAACGGCATTTGGCTTTGACCTTCGTTCTTGACAACAAAACCGTCCAGACGAACAGCTTCGCTACAATGGGCATACGCTGCTGTGAAATCCGCAGCATGCCCAAGAAATCCTGCCTGGCGAAGATGAATGTCGATCAAATGGGTCAAATAAGACGAATGATCTGGCATGAGCCAAAGA
>JAQUUP010000042.1 GCA_028693815.1 Candidatus Omnitrophota bacterium | reverse complement strand
TAGTCTTCTTTTTTCCATTCTTTTATCTCTTTTCTCTCTTCTAACTTCTAACTTCTTTTCTCTCTGCAGATTTATCCTCATTGAAACCTAAGAAACCTGAAAAATCTGTCACAGGTGTAATATTAATGATAATCGGTACAAAGCCTTCGATACTGCTAGAGGTGATATTTTTCATATCCAAAGGAATATTAAAATCAATCTCATCGCCTTTGGTAGTCACGTTCATATTTTCAGCGTTGAAATCAATTCCACCCTTCATATCAGACGATGCGGTTTGAGCAGAATCAATTTGATCCTCTGGGCCTTTACCTGGTATCGCCTTTTCATTAAACTTCTCGCCTTTGGCAACCTTTTCTTTGATTTCTTCCAAATAACCTATTTTTCCTTTTTCATCTTCTCCAAAAACTTTGATCTGCTGGTGAAAATCAAAAGGCAATACTCCAGCATTCATATAATGCTCTTCAATCTTAAGCACTGTTTCATCTGAAAAACCAGTACTCCACCGACTGAGGCCTGGGGTTGCTCTATCTATGATGGCACGACGCAACCTCTGACTCTCTATCAAATTCTTAGAGAACTTGCCGTTCCTTTCCCAAAAATGAATATCATCCAAAGTATATCTAGAAGCAATACCTAAAAGAAATTCTGTTAATCGTTTTTTCTGATCATAATCTAAAAAGAAAGCCGCTGTCTCTTGATAAGAAGCCTCTTTTTCTATAGAAGGAAATTCATCCTTTAATTCAGGGTTTAACGCTACGAGCCTAATCCATAACGTTCTAATTAGATCATTAATCTTTTCTTTGCTGAATTGAGACCTCACACTCGATCCAAGCCTTCCAAAAAATAAGCCTTCTAGTCGCTGAACAATCGTTTCACCATCTAAATTTGATTCTTTAAACTCTTCAGGAAAATTCCAGTGATGCTCCGCAACCCCAAGCCCATTTAAACTTAATGGAAAAGCTGCCTTATCATAATGACGATTGCCTGGACTTTTTTTTGTTATTTCTAAAATTTCACCAATAAACGGCTGCTCTTCAATCTTAAAAAGTAGATCATTCAGATCTGGATTATCAATGATTCCAGTCTCAATCCCTTCATCCGGATCAACCCGAATACTTCCTGGCTTACATACTTTCGAAAGAAAACTTTCCGTCTTTGCATGAGAAGGATACGTCTCAATTCTCCAACCAGCATAATTTCTTTTTAAAATTTTAGAAATTGTTTTAAAAACAGGCTCAACGAGCTTCTTTCCTCGAAATTGGGCAATCGTTTCTGGCGTATTGCCCAAAGAAACAAATTTAGCGTTAATAAGCTGCGCTTGAGGATGAGGGTCCTCTGAAACACGATATAAAAACAAATAATCCTCCAAAGAAACATTTGCTTTAGAAATATATTCCTCAAATTTCGCATCAGTTTTTATCAGTTGTGATCCTCACGCCAACATTCCAGATTGAATATTGCTTAACTGATCTGCAATTAAAATGTGTTCAATTTCTCCTTGCTCTGTTTCAAGATCAAGCGAAAGAACAATCAGCCTTTGTGAGTCTATTCCGTCAAACTCTTTTCGCGCTTGTTTCAAAACAGTTTCGCGATCGCCTTTTAAATAAATGCTTATCGGGCTTTTCTGAGGATCCATTTCTTTAAAAATATCCCACAAATCTGTGCCTCCAAACACTTCTGCAATATTAAACAAGGCACTGCTAGCCTCAGCTATTTCTTCTTTACTTGCGCCTAAATCGCCCTCTGCCGCCATATCCGACGATGCGGTCCGAATAGCCAATTTAAACTGCGTCTCCCAATCTTTTCTTTTTTGATCTTTTTGTTTGCTTTGATCTGTCTGCTCAACAACAATACTAAATTTACCCTTTTGGTTCCGGGCACAACAAATATCAGATATAAAGAAACCATCTTGAGACTGTGAATTTAAAATTTCTTTTAATACAATCGCCCACGAACCCTTAAAATAAATAATTGAAAACATAGAAAATGTTACATCATATATTTTATCTGTTAAAATTTTTCGATTTGTAAATTTCTCAAGATCAACATAGTGATATTGAACATCAAAAAGATTTCGAATATTTTCTTTTAGCTGATAATTCTTAGAATCTATTGAATCAAAATATTGGCTGATCATAAGTCTGGTATTTTGCGCACTTAAATTGTCGTCTTCACCCTTAGACTTAAAATATTTTTGAAGATTCTCTCTCAAATAATCTATAGAATATCGCCCTTTCTCGATCTCCAGAAAGTTATCCAAACTAATATCAAAATCATCAACCCGAAGATTCCAAGTTTTTATCCATTTGTCGATTTCATAATCATTCATGGCTTGTTTTTGTGCAAATGAGCGTAAAGCCTCATAAATCATGATCATATTTGTAACGACTTCTTGGCCGGTCGATCCACTCACATGACGGATTGTTATGCTTTTATTATCGCTGTTCTTTTTTCTAATTAAATCCTCTAAAAATTCTTGGTATTCTGCCTCATAAGCTGACGCAAGCCGATAAAACGATGTAATCGTTTCGCCTTGGGGGTCATCTAAGCGAAGTTCTAAAATTGCCTGTATTTCCTCGAGAGCCTGACGACTATTGCTATTAATAAAATCGAGATATCTGTCAAATGTGTCAAGCCCGTTGACTCGTGCCCGATATTCAAAAAATGAAACAAAACATTTTGCTTGATTCTCTCTTGAAAGATCAACACTTCCAAAAGTAAAGTCCTCGGCACCTGAAAACTCATCAATTTTTCTCTGAATGACATCAATAATTTCTAAAGTTTTGCTTAAATTGAGGCTTGCTTGTGACATACTCTTGTCACCACCCTCTCCACCTAAATCATCAGACACTTTTACTTTTTTTGGAAGTTTTCCATTCTTGATTAATTGCTGCCAAACTCTTGACCGTCCTCCATATTCTCGATAAATCTTTTCGTCAAGATTAAACTTCGTCTTTTTCTCTGCAATCCAAGATTCAGCATCACCTAAGCCCTGACGAGTCGCGATATCTACAAGATTAGACAGACCACCTACTTCTTTAAGAAATTCCCCTCCATTCTTGTTAGAAAGTCTTTTAAAACCTTCAACCCATTCGTCTGTTTTTTCTATTCCTTGACTAACAACAACCCGTTGAGCAATCCTCAGACCACCAACTTCATCTTTGATTTCTTCTGCCTTTTTCATAGCCTTAGGAATCCAAATTGGGAAATTCGGATGCCTGTCCATCATAAATAAAATTCTATCACGTGGCACTCTATATTTATCCGCCAAATAATCAACAACCTCGAATGGAACAAGTCTTTTAAGTAGCTTTTCTTTTTGATAAGCAGTCAATTTCCTGCCATCGTAATCTTCAACAATAGATTGCAAACTTAGCGCAAGATCCTCTTTTTCTTTATCCTTTAAACTGCGCAACTCAAGATAATCATGACTCTTAAGAGCTTCAGATTGACGCTGATCAATAATCTCAAATAAATAGATGATTTCAATTGATCCAGATTTCATTCTAGTAAGATTATTAGCAAGATTTTCTGCAACATCCTCTGCCATGTTATGTTTAATAAAAATACCATAAAGCTCATCAAACATTAATTGTTGGCCCTGATTAAAGACTCTGCCTATCATCCCACATTCTAGATCTTCGCGATTAACCAAAGACTTCATCAGATCAACAATTTTTTTTGGAGTTTTTTTTCTAACTTCAGATTGAGGCTCAACATACTTGTTCCACTCTTGCGGGATTAAAATATTATCTTCGTAAAGAACACTACGTTGTCTATTTGAACCAGGAACTACTGTAAAAACTTTAATAAGATTTGAATGATTTCTAGCAAATAAACCATTTAATCCTCTTGTGTCTTTTGGTGGGACGACTTGCTCAACAACAAGCCTTTTTTCTTTCGCTTCAATAATTTTACAAATTCCGAATACTTTATGAAGAACATAATGCGTTTTCTTAGAATTTAATTTTTTGATATCTTGATACGATTTAAGATGAGTCCCCTTTTCTTCAATATCCTTGATAGTAATTGTCGACGAAGTCAGCGAGACAACACTGTCATGATTATCTATCGGACAACTCTGAATATGAGATTTAAATTCTTCAAAATTAGCTTTTACTTCGCCCTCTAAGCGCTGTGCTTTGCGCTCGAATGCGGAAATCGGAATAACAATCCTAGACTCTGTTCTAGCTTGCGCAAGCCGACCTTTTTCAAGAATTACATCGCCACCCTTAGATTTAACTTTCTTAAAAATTGTCTCCCCAATGCCCTCACCCCCTAAATAAACAGTTTGCCTTGACGGATCAAGAAGGTATTTTTTCCGCTCTTTAAAATCTTTTTCTTCTACTGAGTCCCCAATTCCATTATCAAATATAGAAATTACAAAATTATCTTTTTCAACCGTTATTAAAATTGAAATTTTACCTTTAT
Organism: Candidatus Omnitrophota bacterium; assembly: GCA_028693815.1. NCBI lineage: Bacteria > Pseudomonadati > Candidatus Omnitrophota > Candidatus Omnitrophota bacterium. Next base: position 2,230 of record JAQUUP010000042.1, on the reverse strand, counting down.
AATTCTCTGGAACACCTTTCGGATTCAAATAGCTATCGTGAACCGCAACAATAGCATCGTATGCATTCTTAAGAGACTCATAAATAGAGCCATCTAATAACCCGCTATAAGTAAACGGAAAATTTTCTCTAAATTTAAAAACAAAAGAATGAAACATGTCATCAATGCGCTGATAATCAGCAGCAATACGGCTATCCACATCTTTATCAAAAGATTTCATGCCATCTGCCTGAAAAACAACCCTAGGTTCTGATCCCCAGAATTGAACGATTTGCGCAGCCATTTCTCGAGTGGTAATTGTTGAACCAGCAGATTCTTTCTTAATAGCCATAATATATAACAATAAATACTCTTTATCATTCTTAGGATTCTTAATCCTCTCATAAAATTCTCTAACTGCCTCTAATCCTTGCCAACTCCCCTCTGAATCATCCCCATGAATTCCAATATCCACAAAATTATTGTTACTCATCAACTTTCCATTTAAAGTTTCCTTTAAAACTTCATTCAAATTTTCCGATGTAATTTTCCCTTTAGAATATTGTTCAATCAAAAGATTTTGAAAATCCCTATTTGTAACTAAAGCTTCAAACCTTGCCCCTTCCGGCACTGAATCAGCAAACATTTTAAAGATTTTGCCCCCTAATCCTTTTTGCTTTTTAGATCGATTACCTGCCAATGATCTCTTGTCTGTGGTATTCTGATCAAAACTTACAGCATTGAGAAACATATTAAACTCATAAATTAAATTTTTACTTTGATCAAGCAAGAAAGAAACAACTGGTTTTGTGCTCTTTTGCCCTTTGGAATCAATTAAATAAATTTTTACATTCGGCACAATTGTTTTTTCGTCTTTTTCCGCAATAATGGTATAGCTCTCAGTTAACCCTGTCTGTTCATCTTTAAACGTCAAAATTTCATTTGAATAAACATTAAGGTTTTCTATAATCTTATTCGCTGACAATAACGGAGACGCCCCCGCTTCCTCTGATGGAGAGCTCGTAAAACTCCCATCTCTAGTATCGAGCTCAGCCTCTTTTTCTATGTTTTCCTCTTCGGCCAACTTTTCCTCTTCCAAAATCTGCAGAGTTACTTCATGCATCATTTCGTAAGTAGGATTATTAAGACCTCTGCCTTTGGCTTCCTTTAAGAGGGTCTCATAATGATCTACAGTTACTCCATATTTATGAGAAAAACTTTCTTCCAAAAATGGATATCCCAGCTCCTTACATTTCTCAAAATCCTCTTTTGCTTTAGTAGCAATATCTTTTTTTACAATACTCAATATCTCGGTTAACGGTGCTATGTCCTTCGCAAAAAATTCCTGTCCTAATTTTTCTTTAAAAAGAGCATAAATGTCCTCAAGAGCTTCCTTGACGTTTTCATCACTTTCGCTCTTAATAACTTTTCTTAACTCATCCCCATCAATTAAAAAATATCTAAAAAACTCTGCTAAAAATTGACTTGGGTGCGGATCTCGAAAATAAGCAAAAGATATCTGCTTTTTTCTGTGCACATTTAATATATTCACTTCATCGCTTTCAAGGAGAAGACGATATCCCTTGTCTTCCATCTTTTTTCGAATAATATTAAAATCTTTCAAAGTTCTTTGCTTCTCGGTTTCTGAAAAATGTGACTCAATGCTATGACCAATTTCATGAGCAATTAAACGCACAATATAACCCAAATCCCAATAAAAAATTGCCCTTGAAGAAATAGAAACTTCCTTTTCTTTTGTATAATGACCTTCACCATCAGCAATGTAATAAGGGAGCTCTACACCAAAAGAGAACTTAACAATATTTGTTAGTGCCTTTTTTGGCATAATAGAAAAAGGAGTGGCTACCAAGCTTCTAAGATCTATCGAGCCAGGCCTAGCCTCATACTCAAACGGAATCTCAAGATCTTTAAATATTTGAGGAACAGAATCGTCATCCAACAAATCCGCATTCTCAGGATCCTTTTGTTTGCTAGCGTTCTTAAAGCTTAAAAGATTAGCTGTAAAGTTATAGATTTTCTTCGCAGTCTTAACAATCACGCTACAAGCCGAAGGATTTTCTGTTGTAGTAAAAGTATTGTTAAGCCCTTCGCCAAAGCCTAGAGATAGACCTCCCGAAAAATACTTTCGTGGGACATTCTTATGAGCATACTCGTCGTATTCAACCTTGATAAAATCACACACACCTTTCTTGAAAGATTCAACATATTGATTATAGATGAGTTGAACATC
>JAQUUP010000041.1 GCA_028693815.1 Candidatus Omnitrophota bacterium | reverse complement strand
ATCAATTCCCTTTGCCAGTATTAAGAAGCCGTTTAACTTTTTGTATAAGAATTTCGACGCCTTCCGCTTTATCAAAATAATCGTCTGCCTTTTTGATCAAAGACTTCTGATCATCTTTCGGGAAAACGCTGGACACGATAATTTTTACTGGAGGTGTCCTTCTCTTAATGCTTTCAAAAACTTTCATGCCGGTCTTCTTAGGAAGCGCAATATCAAGAATAACTAATCCAATCTTCGGTTCTTTAGCAAATAATTTGAGCCCCGAATCTCCATCTCCTGCTTCAAGGGTGCGGTATCCAAGATCCTCAAGTTGGCTTCGGAATAACTTTCTAATCTTTAATTCATCTTCGATAATAAGTATCGTGCCCAAATGCATTATGCTTCGCTCAATTTTTTTTATCTTCTCAATCAAAATATCAACACCTTGGGCTTTATCATAGTAGTCAGCGGCATCTTTCATTATTTTCCGTTGCTGTTCAACGGGATAAACGCTCGACACAATTACTTTTACGTTCTTATGAAATGTCTGCATAAGATCAAACAAGACACTTCCGAAAACATGAGGAAGGTTAATGTCCAGCAAAATGATATCGAAATGTTTCGCAATTAGAATCTCACTGGCTTGCACGGCATCAGAAACATTTTCCACCTCATACCCTTCATTTTGAAGTAATTCCGCATACAGTTTTCGAACCTTATCCTCATCTTCGACTATCAATATCCTCATCATTTAAAATCCTCCTTATTTTATTCATTCAATATGCGACGATTACACAACTATGACCGCGCAGGTTGTGTTGTTGCTTCAGCCAAACTCCTGCAATAACTAAGGCTGTTGGCAAAAGTTCGTCAAATAATCTTTTACCCTCATGCTCGATATAAATGTACCACAAGGGGAATTAAGAAAAGGTTAAAGAATAATTAAAATTTTTAATGATTATTCACTGGCGGCCGTAAGAATATCTCCGGTGCTTCGAGGCAGGTCTACGGTGAAAACAGTACCCTTTCCAACTTGGCTGGATACTGTTATTTCGCCTTGATGAAGTTTTGCTATTGATTGCGCGATACTTAATCCTAGTCCGCTGTGAGAGCCGGTATCTTTTATTTTTTCTTCGATGCGGAAAAATTTATCAAAAAGCCTTGAGAGATTTTCCTGCGCAATGCCAATCCCGGTGTCAGCAATGGAAATCTTAACGCGTTCATCTTCAAACCGGACAATAATATCCACTCTTCCATCCTGCGGCGTGTATTTTATGGCATTATCAATAAGATTTAAGAATAATCGACGAAGCGTTAGTTCGTCCGCTTTTATCAAGACTTCTGTTCCGGGGACTTGAATATTGACCGCAATATTTTTTTTCACCGCTAAAATTTTGGCTTTTTCAAATAAGACTACGACAAACTGGTTTAGATCCAAGGGCAGCAGACGCAAATCATCAGAACGATAATTAACGCGAGTCAGCAATAATAAGTCTTCAATAATTTTCAGCATGCGCCGCGTTTCCTCCAAACTGCCAATAATAACTTTCTTATATTCTTCTTTATCCCGTTCTTTCTTTAAAGCAACTTCCGCCTCCCCCCTTATAATGGCAAGAGGGGTTTTTAACTCATGGGCGATATATGAGCTAGATTCCGTAATATACGCAAAAGCGGTTTCGAGGCGGGAAATCATGCCATTGAAAGACTTCACCAAATACTGAACTTCCCCGCTGACGTTCTCAGCTGTAACTCTTCTACTTAAATCATCGTGGGTAATACTATCAGCTGTCTCTGCAATTCTTCTGATGGGTTTAATGATTTTCTCTATTGAAATCTGGCTCATCAAATAACCCAGCAAAAAAACCGGAGGCAAAGGTATTAAAAGATAACAAATCATTTCGATTCTTAAGAAATTAGGGCGAAACAAAAAAAGAGCAGTGTAATACGCGCCTAAAATAACACTTAATAAAATAACGTATAATTTTTTTCGTTTAAAATTAATAAGATCAAGGCGCATTATTCTTCCTTTATTATGTACCCTTTACCATGAATGGTATGAATGAGCGGTTTATTGTGATTTTTGTCTACCTTGGTACGCAAAAAACTGATAAATACATCAATGACATTCGTGAAACTATCGAAATCCTCATGCCAGACATGCTCAGAGATCGTTGTCCGTGTAACAACATGATTGGCATTAAGCATTAAATATTCCAGAAGTGCAAATTCTTTGCTACTAAGCTGGATTTCTTCCCCTGCTCTTTTCACTTTATGCCGCAGCTGGTCTAATTCCAAATCAGCGACTTTTAGAATACCCGTCTTATCGTCCCGATTCCTTCTTAGCAATGCGCTGATTCTCGCTGAAAGCTCCTCAAAATCAAAGGGTTTCGCAAGATAATCATCCGCTCCGGAATTTAATCCTAAAACTTTATCTCTCACCCGGTCTTTCGCGGTAAGCATCAAAATGGGCACATTGATCTTCTTTTTTCGTAGCTCCCGGCACATAGTAATGCCGTCTATTTGCGGAAGCATGATATCAAGAATTATCAGATCATACGGATTTATTTCCGATAGAAACATAGCCTTCTCCCCATCGAACGCCGTGTCAACAATATAATTCTCTTCCTTGAGTCCACGCTTAATAAAATTAGATATTTTTATTTCATCTTCAACTAATAATATTCGCATTCTTTACTCCTTAAAATTTATTCTTTATAACGTGCCATGGCTTGCTGCAAAACAGAAAAATATTCCATGTTAGCCAACCCCAGGAGCACATCCCCTCCATGTATTACCGTAGACCCTGCAGGGATAACAAATTTATCATTTTTTGAGATAAACATTATCAGCCATTTTCAGGAATATTTAAATTCCGGATCATCTTGCCTGCAGCCCCTGAATTATCCGGAACTATTATGTCGGTTAATACCGCATCAATATTTCCTAAGAAACGACTTCTAAGGCTGGCTTCCTTCTAAACTAATAAGCGCATGGAAATCACCATCAACGCCCTTGTGTCAACAACTAGAAAGTCACCACCTTATCGCTCTCTTTCACAATGTCATATATATCTTTCATGGTCGAAATAGGGCACATTTCAGAGCCTTCCTGCTCTCTCGACTTGATACAACTTCCGCAGGCGTAAATCTTACCGCCTGCCTGCATCAATTGTTCAGCTTGTTCAATAGTATTAAATTTTTCTGTGCTGATTTTCTGATACTCAACGCCTTTGCCCATGAAAAATATTTTTACTTCGTCACCCTGACCGAGAGCGAAATTGCCGTAACGCAAAGCGTTCCAGCATGTTTCTGCGTCATTACTTGAAATAACGATTCCTATTTTCATTATGCCTTCTCCCTTTGCATTTCCGACGGATTGGGTGTTTTAAATACTAAAAATGTGGCATTATCACTACCGGTATTTTGAATAATCATCGGCGTTTGATAGACGATAGGCAACAAATCGCCTTCTTTAACTTTATTATCCACACCCGCAAGGGTTACCGTTAAATCGTTGCCTTTTACAACCAGCAGATGAACGTTTGAATTCGCATTATGCCGAGGCACACTTTGCCCAGGCTTCAACGCTATCTGCATTACAAGAAGATGCTTCTCGTCAACAACCTTACGATTACCCATTTTATCGTCATTATACGGAATATTTTCTAAAACGTTCATTAATAATTCTCCTTTTATGCATCGTTTATTTCCCTGACATAATGGCCGTTATATCATACCCAAAACAGCTCCGTCCTCGATTACTGTGAAGCCGATATTACCTTTTGCGACAGTTCAACCCGAGTTTTCGGCAGAGAATCCGGAAAACTCTTTTGTAAAAAAGTGACCAACTTTTCTCTCACCGCACAACGTAGATCCCAAGCCTTGGAAGCATCGGCTGCGCTCATCAGGGCGCGGATTTCAAGAGTATGCTCCTTAGCATCCGTCACCTGAAGCACATTAACCTTTTTGTTCCAAAGGGGATTGCTTTGAAGAATACGAGTCAATTCTTCTCGGATCTTTTCGATCGGAACAGAATAATCAGCATAAATAAATACCGAACCAAGAATATCCGCCGAACTCCTCGTCCAATTCTGGAAAGGCCGCTCGAGAAAATAAGATATCGGCAAAACAAGACGTCGCAAATCCCATATGCGTACCACCACAAAAGTGAGAGTGATTTCTTCGATCCTTCCCCATTCATTTTCAACAATAACCACGTCATCCACGCGAATAGGCTGAGTAAAGGCGAGCTGAATACCGGCAATGAAGTTACCAACGGTCTTTTGGGCACCTAAACCGACAACTATTCCCAAAATACCAACCGACCCTAAAAGGCTGGTTCCGATTTGACGAAAATTTTCAAAACTCATAAGAATAAAAGAAATCGTAAATAAAACAATTAAAGTGGCGATGATATTCTTAATAACTTTTACCTGTGTATGGACGCTTCGGGCCTTTAGGTTGTCAGAAACGGTAACATCATACATGCTTAAAAAACTCACCTTGAGCGAATAAATGGCGCAGTTGACAAACCAACCGATGGACAATATAAATAAGATCTTGCTGATGCTGCTGATATATAAAATGACTGTATTCGGAAGTTTGAGCATCGGAACTGCAAGTAGCACAAATCCAGAGGGAAATAAAAAACGAAGAGGGGTCAGGAGACCTCCTGTAAAGACTTCAACCTTATTAAAAAGAATCTTCTTATTAAACTTTTTCAGAACAAACCTGGAGATAATATAGGCTATGGCTGCGAAGGTCAGCGCGCCCGCCAATATTGTCAGCGAGACGAACAGGTCATGATTTAGCATATTGGTAATCTTTTCCATTTTTCTTCCCTCCAATCTTTTACAAAATGAGGTAACCTTTTCCCTGCCCCAAAATTAACTTTGTCTATTTTTGTTATTATACACTAAAGACTTCTAAAATTGGAGCAAGAACCTTAACCATATCGGAATACCTTTTTTAGGGGTGAGCGGTAATAACAAATTTTCCCGCATGGTTACGTTTTTTTATGACCTCTCTTGATACAAACCACAATCTATCAATATTCTTGATTTGTCATGTTTAATATATAATTTAGAACCTGTGACATTTTCGTTAGCAGCTAAAATTGTAATTTTCATTTTAAACCTCATACCTTTTAACGCCCCTCCATCATTGCCGCAACATCATCATCAGCTGTAGATATTGGCTTAAGATTAAACTTTTCTACAAGGACTTTCGCCACATTAGGAGATAGAAAAGCCGGCAATGTCGGACCCAACCGCATGCCTTTAAAACCAAGATGTAATAATGCTAAGAGAACGATCACCGCTTTTTGTTCATACCATGCAATATCAAACGATAAAGGTAACTTATTGACATCATCAAGCCCAAATACTTCCTTGAGTTTTAATGCAATAATTGCCAATGAGTAGGAATCATTACATTGTCCGGCATCTAAAACACGAGGAATGCCTCCAATATCACCCAGACCAAGTTTAATATATCGATACTTCGCACATCCAGCTGTTAAGATAACTGCATCCTTTGGTAATTTTTCGGCAACTTCCGTAAAATAGCTGCGTGGTTTTTGGCGGCCATCACAGCCTCCCATAACAATAAAACGCTTGATAGCTCCAGATTTTACCGCCGCGACAACTTTGTCAGCTAAAGCAAAAACTTGATTGTGCGCAAAACCTCCAACAATTTCTCCTGTTTCTATTTCTTGTGGAGCATCACACGTTTTAGCTAATTCAATGATTTGAGCAAAGTCTTTGGTTCCCCCATCAGATCGATCAGCAATATGCGTTATGCCTGGATACCCTGCCATACCTGTTGTAAAAATCCTATCCTTATACGAATCTTTCACGGGAATAATACAGTTGGTTGTTATAAGGATCGGACCATTGAATGTCTCAAAATCTTTATTCTGATGCCACCATGAGCCACCATAATTGCCTGCAAAATGGTCATATTTCTTAAACGCCGGATAATAATGAGCAGGGAGCATTTCGCTATGTGTATAAACATCAACACCTGTTCCCTCGGTTTGTTTCAGCAGCTCATCCATGTCTTTTAAATCACGCCCCGAAATCAAAATGCCGGGATTATTTCTTACCCCCAGATTCACCTTTGTGATTTCTGGATTACCATAAGCACTAGTATTAGCTTTATCCAAGACCGCCATTGCTTTTACACCGTTTTCTCCTGCCTCAAGAACAAGCGCAGTCAATTCATCCGCTGACAAATCTTTTGTAATAGCAGCAAGCCCTTTGTACATAAAACTAAAAATAGACTCATCATACTGACCTAAAACGGCTGCATGCTCAGTGTAAGCGGCTATTCCTTTTAATCCATATAAAAGCAATGATTTCAATGATCGAACATCTTCATTGTCACTATATGATAACGGGCTAACATTGACTGCTTTTTTAAGGAAGTCTTCCTTTGTCTCAGCCGTCCATAATGCCGCGTCATGCAATCCCTCTTGAGAGATACCAGCTTTTGCTTTTAATTCACTTCGCAAAATAATGGCTTTTTTGATAAGCGCTACGATTCTATCCTCATCAAAATTTGCATTTGTTATTGTTGCGAACAAAGCCTGGCAGGTAAATATACCATATTTCTTATCTACTTCCCCCTCTTTCTCTGCATAAATTGAAAGCCCCTGCAATACATAGATCAATAGATCCATAAGGTCTGCAGCTCTTTCATCTTTTCCGCATACTCCTTTAATAGTACAACCTGTATTTCTAACTGTTTCTTGACACTGGTAACAAAACATAATCACTATCTCCTTTTTAAATTAATTTAAATATACATCTTTCAAGTGATGTAATAGTTTATGAAACTTTTCACGTGTCCCCACACCGATTCTTTCGACTTCCACCTTTTCAAAATCTTCCAAAAGTTTCTCTTGCGCTTCTTCAGAGAGATTTTGATTGGCCATCATATATAATATGTTATCTTCCTTATCAATATGCTGCCGCAAAAGACCAATATATTTATTGGAATTTTCTACGATTTGATCTGTCGTTTTTTCTACAATTTTGTATCTCATTATAGCAAC
>JAQUUP010000040.1 GCA_028693815.1 Candidatus Omnitrophota bacterium | reverse complement strand
TCCTTATCTATTTCAAGACTTTGATTCATATCAAGACTGCCTTATTTATTTTTATTTAATTGATCGACCAGTTGTCCCGCAAGCCGATTGATATCACCTGCGCCCAAAAACAAAACCAGATCCCCGGGCAAAACATTCTTTAAGACATAAGAAATAATTTCATCATATTTCTTATAAATAGCCAAATCTGGCTTAATTCGATTAACATCTTCACAAATCATATCAGGCGTAATTTGCTGCTGGTCTTTTTCGCTAGCACTATAAATATCTGTGATAACAAGCTGATCGCACTCCTTTAAAACATCTACAAAATCATCCTTAAAATATTTTGTTCGAGAATATCGGTGCGGCTGAAAAATGACAAAAATTCTTTTTTTCTCGAACGTTTTCGCAGCGGCTAGAGTCGAGAAAATTTCTTTAGGGTGGTGGGCATAATCATCAACAATAAAAATATCATTAAAATCACCATGATACGAAAAACGCCTCTGAACACCCTTAAAACTCTCCAAACTTTTTTGTATAGACGCAAAACAGATACCGAATTCTAAAGCGAGTCCAATTGCCGCAAGAGCATTGCAAATATTATGACGTCCCGGGATGTTAAGCTTTACTTCCCCCTGTTTTTTTCCATTCACAATGCAGCTAAAATTTGATTGAAACCCAGAACACCTAATCTTATCAGCAAAAATATCATTGCCTTGATCAAATCCATAACTTGATTTCCGCCCTTTAAACTCAAAAGCCAAATTAGATAAAACCGGATCATCACCAAAATAAAAAAAATGTCCGTCTAAATCAATTTGCATAATAAATTTCTCGTATGCGTTTATAATATTATCCCAATTTTGATAAAAATCAACATGCTCAAGATCAACATTTGTAATAATGGCATATTTCGGGAAAAAATATAAAAACGATCCATCGCTTTCATCTGCTTCAATAACAAAATGTTCTCCTTTACCAGAGAGTCCGCTATATCCACCATTTTTAATAATACCACCAATTGCAGCTGTTGGATCGAGACCCTCTTCACTTAGAATATGCGCAACCAAAGCACTTGTTGTTGTTTTGCCATGAGCACCTGCGATAACACTTGCATTTTTTGTACGAACCAAATCTGCGAGAGCTTGCCCTCGCTTAACAATCGGAATATTTTTTCTTTTTGCTTCTACTATTTCAGGATTATCCTGTGAAATAGCCGAAGAGCAAACAACGCAATCTGGATTTACAATATTTGACTCCTTATGTCCTATAAAAATACGGACCCCTTTTTCCTTCAAGGCCTTAGTCATATCATTTTCTTTGATATCTGATCCGCTAACGCTATGACCCTCATCCAAGAATAAGGATGCCAATGTCCCAACACCAATGCCCCCAATACCAACTAAGTGATAATATTTACTCATTTTTTTAAATAACCAACCCATGCTTTATTGAGACCGTCCACATTCTCAAAACGATAATAAGATTTCTTAAGCGCTCGATCAAATGATAAGCCTTTTTTTAAATTACGGCAAAAATTTAAGAACTTAAAACTTCCAAATTCAGAAATTAAATACTGAACAACGCTCGCTGACTCCGCATAAAATAAAATTACATCGTCTTGAGATGACGTGCGCGTCAAACGTAGATCAGATAAATTCTGAAAACTCTTATTCTTAATCGCATCTTTGACTCGCTGGGTGGCACCCCAACGTTTTGCTTTTTCTTGATACATCGCAATCCCTTCGTCAAACCAAAGCGGAATGTCTGACTCAAAACCAACATAATCCCTAAAAATAATATGCCCCAATTCATGCGGCAATAACGAATCAAAAAATCCATGCGCCGCTGGAAACGTCTTAATCACCTTTGATCCCAAAATCGTTGATCCTGAAGACCAGGGTACCTGCTGAGCCGATGCAACGTAATCATCCTGGTCATTATAAATATAAATTTTAACGCGTTCATCCCATGTCCAAATCTTATCACGCGTAAAACCAAGCTCGTCAATAATATCAAAATAATAACTTTCTGAAGACTTCTCAACAGTTTTAATAAACTCTCGAGGCGCATCTTTATAATAAATGATAAAATGACGACTCTTTAGTTCATTCCACTCATTAGATGCAGACGATATCGACATTACGTTAAAAAACAAAACTATTATTAAGAAATATACGCTTCGTCTCATTTTCTTAAATTAACGACCTCTTGCGCTAGTTTTTTTTCTGAATCAAACATCTGAAGCTGCTTCATGCCCTCATCAAAACTTGCCTTATTTTTTTCTTTCTTAAAAAAAGAGATAATCTCATTATGCAAACGCGCTTCCGAAAGATTTGACTCCTCAATAATCACCGCCGCGCCAACCCTAGAAAGAACCAAAGCATTTTCTTTTTGATGCACTCTCTCAACCGGATACGGAATAAGAATCGATGGCTTTTTAAAAGTAATCAACTCTGAAATTGTTGACGCTCCTGAACGAGCGATAACTAAGTCCGCAACACGGTATGCCGACGCCATATCCTGCACAAAATCAAATAACTTAAAGTTAAATTTATTATTTAAATATTTCTTACACAAGGCATAATAATCATCTTTTCCGGAAATATGAATAAATTGAAAATTAAAATTTCCCTTAAGCAAAATCGCCGCTTCAGAAAAAATACTATTAATCTTTTGACTTGCTTGACTTCCACCAAAAACTAAGATGGTCGCCCTTTCTTTTTTGAAATCAAATTTCTTAAAATCTTCTTCTGTAGGCTGTAGCTCATCTTTAAATCGAGATGGACATCCGGTTAAAACACATTTTTTAGAATTAAAATATTCTTTAGTCTCTTTAAAGCTAACCGCAATCTTGTCAGCGAACATTCCAGCCACCTGATTTGCTTTTCCAGGAACAACATTTTGCTCATGAATCAAAATAGGAATCTTTAAGAACCATGCGGAAAAAACAACAGGAAAAGCCGGATAGCCACCAAAACCAACAACAACATCAGGCAATGCTTTTTGCATGATACAAAAACACTCTCGTATCGACTGCATCATCCTAACGATGAATAAAAAAATGTTTCTAGATGATCTTTTTCTCTGACATACGGCCCAAGGTTCAAATCCAGAATTTCTTATAATTTGATAAGCAAGTCCATCTGTAGTAAAAAAAATAATTTGATTTTGCTTTTCTAATTCTTTCGCCGTAGAAATGGCAGGAAACACATGTCCTCCCGTTCCTCCTGCTGCGATAATAATCTTCATAAATAACCCTTCTATGATAAATCTTGTATTCTCGAAATATTGAGCAAAAGACCAACACAAACCATTTGAACAATTAACGCGGAGCCTCCATAGCTAATAAATGGTAACGGCAATCCTTTCGTTGGAAAAGCACCGATGCTAACACCAATATTAACAATTGCCTGCAAACCAATCATCGCAACAATGCCAATCGCAAGAAAATATCCAAACGGCTCCTGTGTTCTCTTGGCAATTCTTGCGCCCTGCCAAATAAATAATACAAAAAGAAGAACCACTGTCGCTGTTCCTAAGAGCCCAAGCTCTTCACCGATAATCGATAAAATAAAATCCGTATGGGCTGCAGGAAGATAAAATAATTTCTGCATACTTTTTCCTAAGCCAAGCCCAAAAATTCCACCAGAACCTAATGCAATCTGAGACTGAACAAGCTGAAATCCTGCACCCTGTTTATCACTCCACGGATCAAGAAAAGCTTGGATACGTCTTAATCGATAAGGAACACGCGCAATCAAATAATATATTGCCGGAAAACTCAAGAATGCAATACTCGCTAAAAATGCAATCCGTGTTCCTGCAATAAAAAGCATTACTAAAACAACCGCTGAAATCAATGCCGTTGTACCTAAATCAGGCTGCTTTAAAATAAGTAATGACACAACGCCTAATACGCACATCAGCGGAATAAAGCCGGAAAAAAGACTAGTAATTCGCTTTTGTTTGCGCGCCAGAAAATCTGATGCATAAATCAAGACTGCTAACTTTGCAAATTCAGAAGGCTGAAAACCAAAACCAAGAAATCGAAACCATCGACGAGCACCATAAACTTCTTTTCCAACTCCAGGAATCAATACAAGAACAAGCATCACAATCGAAAATATAAGAATGGGCTTAGAATACTGTGCTAGCACACGATAATCTATCGTCATGGCAAACATCATAAAAATAAAACCAACGCATAAATAAACCAAATGCCGTTGTAAAAAATATGTGCTTGATCCTAATTCTTGCAATGCATAAATTCCGCTTGAGCTAAAAATCATAATAATACCCAAGCAAATCAAAACAGTAGTGATCGCCGCGATGGATACTCTCAACTCTCTCATCTACAAATTCCCAACAATCTCTTTGTACGCCTTGCCGCGTTCTTCAAAATTTAAAAACATATCAAAACTTGTGCACATCGGTGAAAACAAAATACAATCACCTTGAGAAGAAAGCTCCTTTGATTTTAATATGGCGCCCTCTAAAGAATCCTCTAAATTAACATCCACAATATCCGAGAAAGCATCCCTGATCTTGTTTTTTGATTCACCAATCACAACCATTTTTTTTACCTTCAGCTTAACAATATCTCGCAACACAGTAAAATCAATGTTCTTATCTCGGCCACCACAAATCATCACAATCGGCTTTGATGCCCTTTCTAAGGCCCAACGTCCAGCTTCAGGCGTTGTTGCCTTAGAATCATTAACAAACTCTACATCATCAATCGAGCGAACCCATTCTAAGCGATGTTCCACACCTCTAAAATTCTTCAACACAAAGCCTGCATCTTCGTCAGAAACACCGAAAACGCGGCAAGCACATCGAGCGGCTAGAAAATTTTGGTTTTCATCTGGAAACTTTCCCAACTGAATAGAATCATTAAAATAAATAACTTTTGAGCAAATGGCAGAAATCATATTCTTTGTCCGAAGATCATTAAAATTAACAATAGCATAATCATTTTCAATCTGATTTAAGAAAATTCGTGATTTCGCTTGAAAATAATCATTCATGTCTTTATGACGATCCAAATGATTTTGTGTACAATTTAGCAAAACAGCAACATGGGCATGAAATTTCTCAATCGACTCAAGCTGAAAAGAGCTTACTTCCAAAACAATAATTTGGCCATCAGAAAGACTAAGAACATGTTGTGAGAAAGGCGAGCCAATGTTACCGCACAAACAAGTTTTTTTACCGGCATATTCAAGAATCTGGCTAATCAAAGTAGAAACAGTTGTTTTTCCATTGCTTCCCGTAACGGCAATAATTGGATTCTTGCAAAACATCCACGCAAATTCAATCTCACTAAAACAAGGAATCCCTTCCTCTTTTGCCCAAACAACAGCCTTTGAATCAAAACGAACACCAGGGCTCAAAACAACAACGTCACTATCTTTAATAAACTCTTTGGTATGCTGATCAGATTCAAAGCAGATGTCATGCTTTAAGTTTGCTTGCAAAATTGCTTCAGCAACTTTTTCCTTTAGTGCTGAATCTGAGACTCGAACAATTCCACCTAACTGCAGAACTAAATTGGCAATGGCAGATCCACTGCGGCCAAACCCAACAATAGTGACTTTTTTATTTCTTACATCCATAAAACTACCTAATCTTAAGCGTCGTTAGCGTTAAAAACGCCAAAATAATAGCAATAATCCAAAACCGTATAATAATTTTTGATTCACTCCATCCTAAAAACTGTAAATGGTGATGAAACGGAGCTATCTTAAATATGCGCTTTTTCCATAATTTTACTGACCCAACCTGTAAAATAACGGATAACGCCTCCATCACAAAGATCCCGCCTAAAAGAACAAGAAGTAGCTCTTTTTTAATCAAAATAGCAATCATACCCAAAGTCCCGCCCAATGCGAGAGAACCAGTGTCGCCCATAAAAATAGACGCAGGATAACAATTAAACCATAGAAATCCTAAACTTGCCCCTACAATTGCAGCACAAAAAATTGAAAGCTCCCCGCCTCCTGGAATATATGGTAAAAACAAATATTGCGCAAAATTAAAATGACCAGATATATAGGAAAGTGCGCCTAACCCCATGGCAACGATCAGAACACATCCAATGGCAAGACCGTCAAGTCCATCAGTCAAATTGACAGCATTTGAGCTTCCCACAATAATTAAAACTGCCAATAGAATATAAAAAATACCCAAATTCAAAGTCATTTCTTTAAAGAATGGGATATCAAGCTTAGTCGAAATTTCAGGGTGCCAAAAGATAAAATAGCCAACAAGACATCCTAAGATCGACTGCCAAATTAATTTTGTTCGTGCATGAACCCCTCGATGCTTGCCCTGCGAAAATTTTAAATAATCATCTACAAAACCAAGGACAGCCAGCCATGCACAAGTCAAAATTGTCAAAAGCACATACGGACTTCTTAAATCAGACCAAAGTAAAACAGAAATTAAAATACTGCCGATAACAAAAATACCCCCCATCGTTGGGGTTCCTTGCTTATGTTTTTGAATTTCAGAAAGCTTATCACAATGCTCTCTGCTAACATCTTCACTAATCTTACCCTTTTTAAGCTTTTCGATAATTAAGGGACCTAAAATAATGCACAGTAAAAATGAAGTAAGAGCAGCTGCACCAGCGCGAAAAGTGATGTAACGAAGAATATTCAATTCTGAAAAAGCATCTCTAAAAGTAGACAGGAAATAAAGCATATTCGCTCCTTAATATAAATATTAATTGTATTATATAGTACCAGAAGAAAAATAAAAGAATTTACTTAGGATTTCATTGCTCTATCTCTTGAACAATTTCCTCCATATGAGACCCGCGAGAACCTTTGATCAGAATAACATCATTAGGCTGAATAAATGCATTTAAAAACTTACTGGCAGATTGACAGGAGAAAAAACTTTCCTTCTTGACTGTTTTACTATTTAAAGCATCAGCAGAAATCTTGGCTTTCTCTCCAACAGTAACAAAATAATCAATATTGCTTCTTGCAACTTGTCGACCAACAGATTCATGAGCAGATTTTGACTTTAACCCAAGTTCATTCATATTCCCAAAAACAAAAATTCTTCTTCCTTTTCCAGGAAAACAAGAAAGAGATTCTATGGCAGCTTTTACAGATATTGGGTTTGCGTTATACGTGTCATCAATCATCCAGAATTTCTTTTTTGTCCGATAGAAATTTTGTCGTTGTTTTAGCGAGTTCATACAAACAATGCTCTTTTTTATTTCCTTCATTGAGATTTTGAATAATTGGCCAATGATAATTGCACACAAAACATTGTAAACGTTAGAAGATGAAAAGGTTTTGATAAAGAATTTTTGTGATCGAACAGAAAATTCTATTCCTTTTTCTGTTTGTTTGACACCCTGAGCTTGATAATCTGATTTCTTTTGAATCGAAAAAGCAACCTTTTTTGCCTTAATACATTCAAAGCGTATC
>JAQUUP010000039.1 GCA_028693815.1 Candidatus Omnitrophota bacterium | reverse complement strand
TTCGGCTCCTCAAATACTTGCTCTGTTTTTTCTTCATTAACATCCTTCTCGATTATCCCTTCATTCTAATCAACGCTATCTAACACAACAGAATCAGGGACACTTTGCTTCTCTTGAGCAATCGCATTAACACAAAATGCTCCGCACAAGCATCCAATCAACGTTAAGAAAATAATAAAGTTTAGAATTTTGTTTCTCATATTTTTATGCTTGGTGCGCTCCTAGCATCTCTAAAACCAAAACCTGCGAACCAATAATACCCGCGTCTTGTCCTAATGTTGTCTTTTTAATTCTTACCATCCGACCCTGAATATGCATTGCTCTTTTTTTAATAACTTGGCGCATCACAGGAAAAATATATTTATATGCTTCGGCCACACCGCCCCCAACAAGAATAAGACTTGGATTAAGAGTGTTGACAACCCCAATCAAACCGTTAGAAATATGCTCTGCCGTTTGCTCCCAAAACAAAACTGCTTTTTTATTTCCTTTATTAGCTAAAGCCGTCACTTGCTCAAGCGTTATATCTTTTTGATTAAGAAATCTTTTTGCTTTCTTTTCCAAATACTGATTTCCAACAACCGTTTCCATGCAAGCAAACCCACCACAATTGCAGTTCTTTCCTTTTTCATTAAGAGGCGTATGGCCCAATTCCCCTGCCGCAAAACCTGGTCCCCGATAAATCGCATTATTTAAAATAAGTCCTCCTCCAACACCTGTGCCCAATGTCATACAAATTAAATCCGCCGCACCTTTTCCTGCACCGTATGTCCACTCTGCCAATGCAATCACATTAACATCATTGTCAATAAAAACTGGAATCCCGATCTTTTTCTCAATAATTTTCTTTAAAGGAACGTTTTTCCATCCCTTGATATTCGTTAAAGAATAAACAATATTATGCTTAATATCCACAAGACCAGGAAGGCCAATGCCAACACCAAGAATTTGATTCTTTTCTAGATGGTTTTCAGATATGACTTTAAGGCAAGCAGTCGCTAAACCTTCAACTAACTGATTAGTATTTTTACTAACAGTCTTTGTTTTCAAATTTAGCCTAAAAAGAATCTCCGCCTTTTTGTTAATAAGGCCGATCTTTATATTTGTACCGCCAATATCAATTCCAATGACAAATTGCTTCATAGAGTGGTTATTTTACCTGAAAAAAGAAACATATTCAAGAAAATGTAATACTTTTCGACTGGAGTATAAAATATTGAAAAACAACGACTTGTATAAAACTACGAAAGAATCTTATAAATAAAAATATAAATATTAATAATTATCTGTTATTGACCAAAAGCAGATGTACAATTACGTCCGCGCTTTTTAGAACGATACAATGCTCCATCAGCTTTATCAATAAGCTCCGCAGAACTTTCCCCATCGACAGGAAAACAAGAAACGCCAAGGCTAACAGTAACACGCACCTTGGCGTCGTAGGCTTGAATCTCATTTTCTTCAATTGCTTTTCGAATACGTTCCGCAACAAAAAAACTTCCGTCTGTGTCTGTGTCGGGCAAAACAACGCAAAATTCTTCTCCCCCATAACGACCCGCAAGATCAATCTCACGAACATTTTCTTGAATCAAAAGACTAACAGAACGCAAAACCTGATCTCCGACCAAATGCCCATGCTGATCATTAACCGCCTTAAAATAATCAACATCAATCATCAAAAATGACAAATTTCTTTTTCTAATCAAAGCACGCTGAATTTCTTCTTCAAAACGCTCCATCAAATAACGCCTAGTATGCACACCAGTTAAACTATCTGTAATCGCCGCCTTCTCAACTTCCTGATAAAGCCTCACACGCTGAAGCGCAAGTCCAAATTGCTGTGCCAAAATAATAAATTTCTCTTTATCTTTTTCCAAAAGACCTTTAATCGCAATATAACCCAACTCTTTTCGTCGACCCTTAATCGGAAAAATAAAATGATCACTCGGATCCGGCGCATTCTTTCGACGATCTCCTTCAGAATGGACCAAACGACACTCCTCAAAAAATACATTGACCTTCAACGCTTCTCGAAAAACCTCAAAAGCTTTTTGCTCGCTCAAAGTTTTAGTAATTTCCTTTGTAATATCATACAATGTAAAAATCTCCGTCGCTTTTCGCTCCATTTCTTTCCTATCCCGAACAACATTATCACAACTTTTGGAGATTCTTTTAAGTCTTTCCTGGATATCAAAAAGTTTATCTTTTTCTTTCTTTTGTTTTTCTGAAATAATTCTTTTAGCAAAATAAACAAAAGAAAACAAAAATATTAAATCTAATAATATCATTAAGATAAACATACTTTATTTCGTCCTCTTTGTTTTGCTTGATACATCGCCTGGTCTGCTTTATGAATTAATTCTTCCTTCATTTGTGCATCCGCCGGAAACGAAGCAATTCCAATTGAAACCGTTACCTTTGTTTTTTCCCGTCTCAAAAGAATTTCTGTTCCTTCTATTCTTTTCCTCAAATCTTCGGCTAATTCTTTAGCTTGCATTTTTGTACAATCAGGCAGCATCACAACAAATTCTTCTCCACCGTATCGACAAACAATATCTCCAGGACTATTAAAGACATCAACCAAATGCTCGCTTACTTTTTTGAGCACAATATCTCCGGCAATATGGCCAAACTCATCGTTGTATTTCTTAAAGTTATCTAAATCAATAACTAAAAGAGATAAATCAGATTTATGCCGCAACTCTCTCGGAAACTCTGCGTTTAATCGATCCATCAGAAATCTTCTTAAATAAAGCCCAGTCAAACTATCTTTAACTGCCAAATCTTGAATCCGTTCATATAAATGCGCACTTTCCATCGCCACAGAACCTAAATCGCCAATGCGAGATAAAAATCGCAAATCTTCTGTTGAAAATCTTCTTTCATTTGGACTGTCAAGACGCAAAACGCCAAGAACTTTATCACCTAAAATAAGCGGAACAGAAATCAACGACCTTTTTTCTCTTTCTTCATCCTCGGAAAAGCTATGCGACACATCAAATCTAAAATCACTTTTAGCATCTTCAACTAATAAAGGTTTTAACTTCTTAAAAACCCAACGATCAAAATAATCCCCTTTTTTTGATTTAATATTCATTTTTATTTTATTATGAATCGAAGAAATCATCGACGGTTCACCCGTTTCTAAGTCTCGAAGGTAAAGAACAGCTGTCGCATCATTCTTTCCAATCAACTCATCAGCTTGTTCAGTTAAAATATTAGCCGCATCAAGCCGTGTTGCGCTTAAGCTTAATTTTTCGGCTAAGGTTTTTAACTTCGAATAATCCTCAAAACGTCCTCGGAGCGACTCTCTATTAAAATCTTCTTTTTCGGCCTGCGAGCATAAAAGATTAATATTTTCTAAATATTCTTCTTCCTGCAAATCATAAATAGTCTTTTGTTGTAAGAATTTATTTCGGAAAGAAATTAAAAAAATGAGGGCAACAAGCTGTGTTACTAAAATAACAACGAAAAACTGTTGATTAAATTTTGTAGCATAAACGAAGAAAACAACCAAAAAGATAAAAATCGCAAAGATTGGAAGTATTGTGAAATTAAATAATTGTTTTTTCAGTTTCTTGATCAAAGAAATGCACCTTGTTCATGTCAAACACCAAACTCATTTCACGATTAACTTCTGGACGATTATGCGCCCCAACACGTGCAACAAATGGATGTTTGCCAGTATTCAAATATAAATACACTTCCGACCCCAAGGGCTCAACAACCTCGCAAACAGCATTGATTGTATTATCCGAAGAAGATTCGGAAATAAACAATTTATCATAAATATCCTCGGCCCTTACGCCAAACGTAACAGTCTTTCCTTCGTATGGTGCAATCGCCTTATACATCTCTTCTACTATTTTTAACTGAAAATTATCTTCACTAAAATAAAATTTTCCATGCAACTTTACAATCTTGCCGAGCATAAAATTAATCGGTGGAGAACCAATAAATCCCGCAACAAATTTATTAACCGGAAAATCATAAATCGTCATCGGATCAGCGCACTGATGAACAATTCCGTCCTTCATAACAGCAATACGATCACCCAAAGTCAAGGCTTCAGTTTGATCGTGAGTCACATAAATAAATGTCGTTTGAAGTCTTAAGCGAAGTTTATGAATTTCGGTACGCATCTGAACACGCATTTTAGCATCTAGATTGCTTAGAGGCTCATCAAACAAGAAAACTCTTGGCTTTCGTACAATCGCACGACCAAGAGCAACACGCTGACGCTCTCCACCAGAAAGCTGGCCCGGACGACGATCTAACAATTTCTGAATATTCAGGATTTCTGCCGCTTCATTTACGCGACGAACAATTTCTTCTTTAGGATATCTCTTAAGACGAAGCCCAAAAGACATGTTTTCAAAAACAGTCATGTGAGGATAAAGAGCATAATTCTGAAAAACCATCGCGATATCGCGATCTTTGGCAGGAACATCGTTAACAATGCGATCACCAATCTGCACAGTTCCTTGAGAAATATCCTCAAGTCCTGCAACCATGCGAAGTGTCGTTGATTTCCCGCACCCCGAAGGTCCAACTAAAACAAGAAACTCTTTGTCTTTAATCTCAAGATTGACATCTTTGACCGCTCTAACATCACCCTTATAAGTCTTATTGATGCCTTTTAATGTGATCGAAGCCATATATAATAAGTTCCTTTATTAATATTAATATTAGTCCCTATTATAGCAAAATCGCTTATTCACACAACTATAAAATTTATTGGAGATAACCTGATATTTTGAAAGATTTAAGAATTGCAGGTATAATTGATAATTTTAAAAATAGTTTCCTTAAGATCTTTTCTCTCAACAATCATATCAATCAACCCATGCTCAATTAGAAATTCCGATCTTTGAAACCCAACAGGAAGCTTTTGGCGTATTGTCTGCTCTATGACTCTTGGCCCTGCAAAGCCAATCAAAGCCTTTGGCTCAGCCATAATTACATCTCCAACTCCAGCAAATGATGCCATGATCCCTGCCATTGTTGGATTTGTTAAAAGCGAAATATGCAAAAGTTTTGCCTCGGAATGCTTTGCCAAAGCAGCACATGTCTTAGCCATCTGCATTAATGAAAACATTCCTTCGTACATCCTAGCGCCACCACCTGATCCCGAAACAATAATAAGAGGTAATTTATTCTTTGTTGCATGCTCTGCAATACGCGTAATACGTTCGCCAACAACAGAACCCATAGATCCCATAATAAAACGTGAATCTGTGACGCCAATAGCAACTTTAATTCCTTTCATCGTTCCAACGCCTGTGATAACGGCATCTTTTAAATTTGTTATCTTTCGATCACTTTTTAGCTTTTCTTGGTATGTCTTGGGTCCTTGGAATTTTAAAGGATCCGCAGAAACTAAATTTGAGTCATGCTCCTGAAAGCTTCCCTCATCCAAAAGAATATCAATTCTCTCATGAGAAGTAACCTGAAGATGAAAACTGCATTTTGGGCAAACATTCAAATTGTCCTTTAGCGTTTTCTTATAGTGTGGCGCCTGGCAGTCTGGACATTTAACCCAAAGACCATCTGGAATCACCTTTTTTCGAACTTTAACAAGCGTATATTTATCTTTTCCAAATAATGCCATAATATTCTTGCTTTCTATTTATCCATTTTGTAAATTGTCAATCCTGAAAGAACTTTTGGGTAAAAATATGTTGTCTTTGGAGGCATTTTTTCTCCATTAAGCGCAATAGATTTAAGTTGCTCAACTCCAACAGAATTTAGGACAAAGCATGCCGCAGCTTTTTTAGAATCAACCATCTTAACTGCCTCATCTAAGTCTTTTTTATACGTGATATTGTCTGATGTAATTTTAACACGATCAAAAACAAGTGTCTTTAAAATTGTTGCGTCTAAATGTTGAAACTCCCTAGAGCCTTCATGAATGTGCTGGTCAATAAGCATTCTATTCTTCAAGCGCAATAATTTAATTCCATCACGTGTATAAAGACCAAACGCATGCTCATTTTTACCTGCTTTACCAAGTAAAATTTTAAGCTGTTCAACATCCTTTATTTTATCAATTCTAAAGAATTCTTCCAAAAAATCTGTTTTTGAAGGAAATTTCTTAACAACGCGATGAATCGGAAGAATGACAAGATCCCTTGAATCCAAATTTGTCATATAAGTCATAATATAGTTAAAAGATTCTTTGCCCGTTGTTCTTTTCTTTCGTTTCATGCGGGATTTTCGGTATTCCATGGCAACTTCATAGCGATGATGTCCATCAGCAATAAACAATTGCTGACCATCAATTAAATTCTTAACTTTTTCAATAGAAATTGGGTCATCTAGGCGAGACACAATATGTCGAACCTGATCTTGATCGATAATATCAATAATAGGCTCTTTTTGAGAGGAAAAATCATGAAAAATGTTTTCAATTCTCTTGTATTGATCAGAAAAACAAACAAAAATCGGGCTTAAGTTTGCTTTAACGTTTCGCCAAAGACGAAGTCGGTCCTTTTTAGCTTCCTTGTGAGTATTTTCATGAGGATAAATCTTTGATTTTTCTTTATCCTGAAGGCGCATAAGCGCTAAAAAACCTATCCGTGTTTTTTTCTGACCACACACCTTGTATTCTTGCTTGTAGACATAAAAACATGGCTTGTCATCTTGAACAAGAATACCTTTTTTCATCCATTCTGCAAAAATCTTTTTTGCACGCGTATATTTATTATCATACGAATTATCTTTAGATTTTTCCATTCCTAAAAGAATTCGAATAAAATTATTAGGATGGGCATTATGAAAAGCAGTCTGAGCCTCAGGCGAAATAACATCGTACGGAGGACAAACCACTTCGGATAAATCTTTGATCTTTTTGGGATTATAGTGAACGGCTTTAAATGCTCTGATTTGTGTCATGCTTAAAACTTTCTTTTAAATATGGTTAACTTAAGGTTCCTTAAAATTCTAAGGTATAAGAAATGATACCAGAATAAACAGGGCCAGAAAACCAAAATCTAAGAAATTTTATATTCTCGAAATATCTGTTATTTTAGGAAATTACGAGCTTGCTGAGCAACTTTTATTAGGACAATCTGATGGACAAGTTGATTTTGACTTAGATTCTTTTTTTGAAGGTTCTTTTTTCTTGTAATCAGTTTCGTAAAATCCACTTCCTTTGAAAATAATACCAGCTCCTGAGCCAAGCAATCGCTGCAAATTGTTTTTTTGGCACTCCGGGCACTTTTTCAAAGGTTTTTCAGTTATAGACTGAAGGATTTCTAGCTGATGACCACACTTAGAACATTCATATTCATATGTTGGCATAAATAAACTCCGCTTTATTGGGTTCACGTTTTACATTCGTCAACCTGCGTAACGATAAACTCATTTAAACGCTTTTTTCAATTTTTCTGTAAAAGACTCATTTTGCTCATTTATTTCCTCACCACTGACACGAGCATATTCTTCTAAAATACTTTTTTGTTCTTTTGAAAGTTTTGTAGGCACCTGCAGCATCACACGAACATATTGATCACCAACCCCCC
>JAQUUP010000038.1 GCA_028693815.1 Candidatus Omnitrophota bacterium | reverse complement strand
AGCCCGATTGTTAAAGTAAAAGGGTTGTCTGGTTGCCGTAACTGCAAGTGATGCATGCAGTTCGTAAGCAAGGTATATAAGACCCTTTGATGTTTTTTCAAAGGGTCTTTTTTTGTTTTAATAGGCTGAGGGAGAAATGAACAAAAAATACTTAATTCTTCTTGTCGCACTTCAAGTTTTCTCGATGTCTGCAATAGCTAAGGCAGAGACAGCCACAAAACCATTTGAAAAGAATCGCTATTTAATAAGAAGGGATTTTGAAATGAACGATTATGCGAAAAATGCGGACTATACCTTAATTAATTGGATCAAGGGTAACGTTAGTTCAGAGACAGGCCTTCCTTTTAGTTTTCAAATTCCGTTAGAAGAAAAAGAAGAAGTTTATGGGCGTATGGGTGGGCAGAATTCTGTTGAAGGGATTATTGAGCGCGTGATTGTTGAAGAAGGCCTTGTTATTTACGATGGCGCTGTTCGCCAAATTGTTTTGTCGATGTTGGGTGGAGAGGAAAATTTAAAAGAAGCTTTTCGTCCTGTTGAAGTTTATTGGAATGGAAGCTTAAATGATATTTCAAATCTTCGGGCAGGATTTCCGATTAATAATTTTATTTATGATATTAATGACCCTTATGCTGTTTCATCAGATTTATCTGAAAAAGGCAAAAGAGGTTTTATTTTTAGAATTATCAATGCCAATGGTAGATATGCAACGGTAGATCCTTATGACGGAAAATCAGAGTTTGAAGGATTTCCTGCCTGGCCAGCTATCCACTGGGAAGACTGGAAGCCTGTGGCTGGCGAAAATGCTTGGATTGCTATGTCAGCTCTGCATCTTTATCATAAAAAATATTTTAATTCTCAAACACAAGAATACAGTCATCCACAGGAATCAGTTGAGCTTTCATTAGCAAAAGAGTTGGCTCGTGCCGCAATATTGTTGCAAGCAGGAAACGGTGGCATTCGCATGGCGCCGATTGGGACATATATGCAAGGACATCAAGATGGAAAAGGCTGGTATAATTTAATTTCAACTGAAAATAATTTGTCATGGTATGCCGCATTTAGAATGTTATATCAAATTACAAATGATTCTCAATATAAAGAAGCTATGGACAAAATGGATCATTATTTTCAATTGGCATGGAATCAGAGTGGTCAGTATTTTTACCAAGGTATGTCGTTTAAAAAAGGTGAGTGGTCTTTAGAGAAAAAACATTTTGCTACAGACGTACAGACTTGGGGGATTATGGTTTTAGGGTGTCAGAAAATTGATCAATGGTTTGGAGAGGGTGCTTCTTATCGTGCATGGCAGGCTGCTAAGAATTTTGCAGGTTCGCTAGGTGAAAACGGAAGCTTGCTTGGCGTAGGATTTGCAGAAGAAAACGATCGCGTGTCTGCAGAATGGACAGCAGGTGCGATTTTTGCGGCACGTATGATAGCTGAATACTACAAGTATGCAAATTTTGAATGGTCAATGCGCTCGTTTGTGGATGCACAGCAAATGCGTGAAGGTATTGAGCTTTTAAGAAAAGAGGCTGGGGTCAACAAACAGGCATACTCATATTCATCCAAACGAGGCTGGATCCCATTTGGATGGTTTTCACATGAGCCGAGTGTTTTGAGCTTGGCATCAACCGCATGGATGGTTCTTTTGGATGCTGAATTCAATCCTTTTGATTTACCTGGTATGAATCAAGATAAGGCGAGATGGGAGCTTGCAGAGGTTGAAATAACTAATTAATTTAATTTCAATTTCATGTTTAATGTTATAATAAGGAAAATTAAAATGAAATTTATCATCTTTTTTATTATTATTTGTGTTTTAATTCTTGTTCCGATCAGCAATTCTTTTTCGGCTGTTGTCGAGCTTAAAGCAGGAAACGCTGTGACAGGGACGATTTTAAGTCAGACAGGTAAGTCTGTTAAAGTTCTTTTAAATTCTGGAAACAAAGCTACCTACTATGTTGATGAGATAAAATGTATTAAGACAACAAGTGAAGATGCTAAGATAGAAAATAATCCGTTAGGAGAATCAGCGAAATCTCATAATGAACAAAGACAGGATTTCGGGTTTCCGTATTTCGATATCGAAAAGGCATATAATCATTTCTTTTTAGAATGCAATGTCGGTGTTTTAAAGGAAACCGCTTCTGCTAAATTTCAGGAACTTTTAGCGGAGTTTAAGAAAATATCTTTTTTAAAGAATCTTGAAGAAAATGCAGAAAAGAAAAGAGAAGCCGATGCAAAGAAAATGCTGGAAAAATCATTGAACAGAGGAGCAGCGAAGTCTGAAGATTGGATCATGAATCTTTATAATTATTATGATAAGGGGCGTTAAAGAAGTTTTATGAGCGAAAAGCAAAAAAAGATATTATTGGTAGAAGACGAGCCGGATGTTTCGAAAGTTGTTTCACTGCGTTTGAGAGCTGCTGGATACAATGTCGTCACTGCAGAAAACGGGCAGGAAGGCTTGGATCAAGTTTTTAAGGAATGTCCAGATTTAATTGTCACAGACGTTTTGATGCCCGTGATGGATGGTTTTACGTTTTATAAGAATTTAAAAAAGAGCCCAACGACAGCAGATATTCCTGTTCTCGTTTTAACGGCACGAGGGCACATGGAAGATTCTTTTCGTGTCATGGGAGCTGATGATTTTTTGACGAAACCTTTTGAGCATGAAGCTTTGATTGCAAAAATTGCGCTATTGCTTAATCGATCTACGATTAAGGCGAAGGTCAATAAAAAAGTTTTGGTTGCAGGGTCAGATAAACAAGTTTTGGAGAATATGGCATTTCAATTAAAGAAAATAGGATGCCTTCCAGAAATGGCCAAAGATGGTCCTGAGATTATTACAAAGGTTGTTCAGTTTTCTCCTGATGTTTTAATTATGGAAGTTCCTCTTTATGGTATGGCGGCGGAAGAGGTTGTTAAAATTTTAAGACAGATGGCTCAGTTTAGCCAGCGCCCGATTTTGATCTATAATTTTTTTAAGACTGAAGATCTCGGAGAAACAACTGTGCGCCAAAAAGCAATGATTATTGACGATGCGAAACAGGCATGCATTGAAGCCGGCATCACGCATAATATTGGTCGATTTAATGAGTTTGCTTTTTTAGAGGGAGTTCAGAGATTTTTAGTATAAGATTTCTTTTAAAAGAAAACCTTTCAAAAAAAATAAAGAAAATCAACAAATGGATAAATTAGATAAAATTTTCTTGATTACTGATGCGGAACAACGGCAAAAAGAATTGTGCGATTGTGCTCGATCATTTAATATAAGTATTGGAAAAGTAAAGAATGAAAAAGGGGAATTAAACGAGAATAAATTGGCTGTTTTGATTTATGAAGCAAGAGAAAATCAGATAAAAAGAAAAAAACAGACAATAATGTTGATTACATTGGGGCTGGTAGTCTTGGCGGCAGGGCTTGTTTCGATTTATGTTATTTCAAAAGTTCTTGCAGGGCTGGCTAGATCGTAAGACATGAGACATCTATTTTCAGAAAATCTAAGACAAATTTTTAAAATTGTGTATAATCATATTAATAAAATTTTAACCTTGCGAGATTGAGATGAAAAAATATTTTTTAAAATTTAGTGTTTTAATTTTTTTTATTGCGTTGTTTTCTTCTGCGTCTTTTGCTCAGCAAGTTTCTTCTGCTCCTTTGGTGTCTCCGGTCGAAATTGTGGGTGAGATTCCTGTTGAATCGCAAGGTGATTTCTTGAATGGCTTTGAGATTGCAAGACCAAAACTTGTCCAAACAGTTTTAGTCCTGTTGCTTTGTTACGCATTTATTTTTCTTTTAGTGCGTATTTCAAATCGACGGATTAAAAGTCTCAAAGCCCGTCATGCTATTCGAAAAAATATTGTTTATATCGGCAACATTATTCTACTTTTTTTTGTTGTTTTAATCTGGATTCATAATATCGGTTCGATCACAATCTTCCTTGGCGTGGCATCGGCGGGTGTTGCGTTGGCTCTTCAAGAAGTTATTCTCAGTGTTGCTGGATGGTTTTTGATTTTGATGCGTCGTCCCTTTGAAGCAGGAGACCGTATCGAGTTAGGCGATGTTAAAGGGGATGTCATTGATATTCGCCTTTTTCAGACCTCACTTCTTGAAATAGGTAATTGGGTTGATGCGGATCAGAGCACAGGGCGCATTGTTCATATTCCTAATAGTTTTGTTTTTAAGAAAGAGCTGTATAATTACACGCGTGGTTTTGAATTTATTTGGAATGAAATTAAAGTTTTAGTTACGTTTGAGAGCGACTGGAAAAAAGGGAAAGAAATTATGTTGGCTCATGCACAGTCGCAAGCGCAGGGAATGGAAAGTATCGTAAAATCTGCGATTGATCGTATGGCGCATAGCTACATGATCTATTATCAAAAATTTACACCGATTGTGTATGTGAATATTAAAGATAGTGGCGTTGAGCTAACACTTCGATATTTGACAGAAGCAAAGAAAAGGCGATCGACTCAAGATGAGCTGTCTCAAATGATTCTTGATGATTTTGGAAAAGAGCCGAATGTTGATTTTGCCTACCCAACATACCGTATTATAAAAACTTAAATAGAGTATTTAATTAAGATGTCATATATTGTTTTAGCAAGAAAATATCGTCCTCAGACCTTTGATGAAGTGGTAGGTCAAGGTCATATCACAGAGCTTCTTAAGAAATCTATTGAATCTAAGCGTTTGGCCCATGCATATCTTTTTTGCGGTCCACGCGGAATTGGAAAAACGTCTTGCGCTCGAATTCTTTCAAAATCGCTCAATTGCCAAAATGGACCAACGGCGAACCCTTGTGGAAAATGTTCGTCGTGTGTTGAGATTACAAGCGGTAATAATTTTGATGTCATTGAAATTGATGGTGCGTCTAATCGTGGCATTGACGAGATTCGTTCGCTTCGAGAAAATGTCAAGTTTGCGCCGACTTATGGTCGTTATAAGATTTATATTGTTGATGAAGTTCACATGCTCACAACGGAGGCTTTTAATGCACTTTTGAAGACTTTAGAAGAGCCGCCAGAGTGTGTTAAATTTATTTTTGCAACAACAGAACCTGACAAAGTTCCGGCAACGATCATCTCGCGCTGCCAAAAGTTTGATTTTAAGCGTGTTTCGATTAAATCTTTAGCTGAAACGCTTACTGATATTTCAAAGAAAGAAAAATTAAAAATTGATCAAGATGCTGGTTTTTCAATTGCAAAAGCGGCAAAGGGGAGCGTGCGCGACGCTTTAAGTATTTTGGATCAGCTTAGTGCATTATCGCAACAAACAATCAAGAATTCTGATGTCTCCTCGATGTTGGGTTTAGTTGAGACCGATTTGATATTTTCACTTACGGATGCCCTGATATCTAAAAATTGTTCACAATGCCTGCAAGTTTTAGATGATATTTTAGAGCAGGGTAAAGATCCAAAGCAATTGACACGTAATTTAATTGAGCATTTTCGAAATTTAATGATTCTTAAAATTGGCGGAAAATCGCTTGGGAGCATGATTGATCATCCTTTAGCTGTTAAAGAGACACTGCTTAAGCAATCTGAAGAAACGACTTTGAGTGAAACTTTAAAAGCTATTGATATACTTGTTGACGTGACGGATGTTTCTCGTGCGATGGATTCTGTTCGGATTCCTTTAGAAGTTGCTTTTGCAAAACTAACATATACATCTGAGCCTAAGGACGTCGTTACTTCGCAGGAGAAGCCGAAAGAGGCCCTCAAGAAGTTTATTCCAATGGAAAAGATTATTAACGAAAAGGGTCATTTAGATTTTTCACTAGACAAGAAGAGCGAGAGTTTGATACAAAAGAATTTAGATCCTGTGGAGAAGGTAGAAGATGATTGTCTTCTTCCAGTTGACACAAAGACTGTCGATAGTTTACTTTTAAGAAATGAACCGCTGACACTGGAATATCTTAAGAAAATATGGGATTCTGTGACTTTTGCAGTTAGTCGAAAAAAAATGTCGGTTGCAACTTATCTTCAAGAGGGAGTACCTTTTGAAGTTAGTGATACAAAAATTGTTATTGGCTTTTCTAAAAAGGCAGCTTTTCATAAGGAAGCTTTGGAAGAAAAACAGAATACTGCTTTAATTCGTGATGTCATAGAAGAAAAGCTTGGCACAAAGGTAAGTTTATTTTTTAAAATCATTGATGATCATGCTCCGATGGAGAATGCGCCTTTGGTTGAAAATGCCTTAAATAAATTTCAGGGAAAAATTGTCAGTCAATGGCATCGTGAGGGAAAATAATGGCATATCCACGTGTTATAGAAAATTTAATTGATCGGCTTACAAAACTTCCCGGAATCGGACGCCGAAGTGCTGAACGTATTGCTTTCTGGTTCTTGAATAATAGCCGAGAAGATGCCGAAGGGTTATGCAGTGATATTTTGGGACTGAAAGATCATCTTACATTTTGTCGAATTTGTAATAATTTAAGTGAAACAGAAATATGCATGATTTGTAGTGACACACGCCGTGACGATGCAACTATTTGTGTTGTTGAAAATCCAAAGGATGTTTTAGCGTTTGAAAAAACAGGCCATTACCATGGAAGCTATCATGTTTTGCTTGGGACGATTTCTCCGGCTGACGGTAGAGGGCCGGAAGATCTTAGAATCGGTCAGCTAATGAATCGTGTTTCAACGCAGAATATTAAAGAAGTTATTATTGCAACAGATCCGGATACTGAGGGAGAGACCACAGCCCTTTATTTGACACAGCAGCTAAGACCTTTGGGTGTTAAAATTAGCCGAATAGGTGTTGGCATTCCAATGGGAAGCGCTCTTGAGTATGCTGATATGTTTACTTTAAGTGTTTCTCTTAATGCAAGAAGAGAAATCACAGTTGACAATTAAAAAGTTTTGGGTATAATCAGTACAGTTTTAACTTGCAAAAATGTAATGATGCAAGAGAAAAAACTAAATTGATCCCGAGGCAATGCTGAGGGATCGCTCTTTGAGAAAATATTTTGTTAGCATATTTTATTCCCCTGTAGCTCAGTTGGTAGAGCGGTTGGCTGTGAAAACTGCGCTTTAAAGCGCAGCGAAACATTGAATTGACTAGAGGGCAAGGTGGCAAAACAGGATAAACGCACATATAGCGATAGACGGCAATATCTTATAGATGCAGTTCGTAAGAGACGAAAGAAGATTCGTCAAATGGCTGTTGACTATAAGGGTGGAAAATGCGAACGATGTGGCTATAATCGGTGCGTTGAGGCGTTAGAGCTTCATCATAAAGTTTCTTTAGAAAAAGATTTCAGCATATCTCAAAAGGGATACACGAGAAGCTGGAAAAGAGTTGTTGAGGAGCTTGATAAATGTGTCCTGCTTTGCGCTAATTGCCATCGCGAAACTCATGTTCGAAACGCAGCTTTCTCGAGAAATCGGGATTGAAAAAGCAGGCTAAGTCAAGGAAGCCCTAATCATTTATGAAGGGTAATCTTGAGCTAGCATCCGTCGATTTCTGGCGGAGGGCAAGTGCAGAGACTATACACCTGCCTCCTAAAGCTGAACGAAGTGAAGTTATCCCGAGTAAAAACGAGGGACAAACGTCAGTCAAGGAGAAGAAAAAGTCCACTTCCGTTAGTAATGGCGGGTTAAGTGTAACCAATAGGTCCGAGGTCCGAGTCCTCGCGGGGGAGCCAGTTTAAT
>JAQUUP010000037.1 GCA_028693815.1 Candidatus Omnitrophota bacterium | reverse complement strand
TACCGCGTTCCACCTTATGGTTTCCCAATAAGCTACGTCACTGTGGCACTTTCAGGTTTCACACCATAGTTTCCCTTAGGTGATTCACCGCCGTTACGCACTCCTGCGTACCTAGCGTTATTTTTTACGCTAGCACAATCATTACAGACATCACAGCCTGTGCGAGCATGGACTTTCCTCTAACCGAAGTCAGCAATTATCCGGATCGAAATTTATTTGACGGAATTTGGATTAAAGCCTTGTTTCCAAAGGAACTTCTCTAGGGCACTAATCCTTTTCACGAGGTTTATATTATCAGCAGATACACTTTTATCGTTGTTCTTAATTCCTTCGAATCGGGCTTCATATCGCTTGTTATCAATCTCTAAGAATTTGTTTTTTTCTTCGAGTCCACTGATCTTATTTTGCATAGATTCAATGTCTTTTTGTGAAATCAAGAAATTTGATTCGATAAGTTGATAGTCCCGAATGACATTGTCTAGAAAGGAATCGACTTCCAGAGAATTATACCCATGGACCGCTCCTGTAAAGACAGTATCAAGAATTTCTTTAGAACATAGAGTAAGTTTAATTGCCATTAGTAAACCTCTTCATTTATAATATAGTAGATTAGAGGGTATTTCAATCTTTTTTCAATGAAAAAAGAGTATATATCAATACGCAACTAAATCACTATAGAAAAATGAAAAAAATAGAAAAATTGCTAAAACATCACAAAAAAATCGTATTTTTGGATTTTGAAGGAACCCAATATAGTCATGAGATGATTGCCATAGGTGCGGTCGCTGTTACAATAGATAAAAAAGGCTTAATTAAAAACCGCAAACCACCTTTTAAAATTTACGTAAAAGCCAAAAATAAAGTTGGAAAATATGTAACTGAATTAACCAATATCAACGATGATATCTTGGAGGAAAAAGGCGTAACATTTAACAAAGCCATGGAGGAATTAAAAAAATATTCCGGTTTGTCTTTCAAAAAGAGCTCATTTATTACCTTTGGAAACCATGACATGAGAATCTTGAGCCAATCGATTTCTCATAGTTTGGAATATCCAAAAGACATTTGTAGTCAGATTCAAAAGAATTACATCGACTATGCGGCATTCATAAATGAATTTTTGCGTGATAGTAATGGGAATCCATTCAGTCTTGTCCATTGCTGCGAATTATTTAATATACAATTAGCTGGCGATGCCCACGATCCAGCGATAGACGCGATTAATTTAGCCAATCTTTATGATGCTTTTCTTAAAAATATTCCTCTTGTTGTCGAGCAATACAAAAAAGCTCTTCCTTTATATGGGCATTTGCCAACCCCTGTTAACGAGTTATTAAAAAAACTTAATAATAATGAAGCTATCACTCTTGATAGTTATGATGAAGAAATAAGAAAATATTTAGCATGATGATTAAATACCCAAATGGTGAAAAATTTACATATTGTCCAAAGACGAAGAAAAAAAGCGCCCAAGAACTTTCTTATTCCTCTGCCAACCGAGGGATGAGTCTAGAGGGAGATATTAACCTATCAAACGATTATTATTTGAGAAGTGGCATCTTGCTGATTACCAAACGTCCTACTCCAATTCGTGTCGCGAAAGTAGATTATTCAAAGAGAGCAAAAATTGTCGATGCATTTTTCGAAAAACAATCAACCACCGACTACAACGGAGTGTATAAGGGAAGATATATTGATTTTGAAGCTAAGAGCACCAAAAATAAAAGCAGCTTTCCTCTTTCAAATATTACATCTCATCAAATTGAGCATTTAAAAAATGTCTTAAAATTCGGTGGAATTGCATTTTTTATTGTCGAGTTTGCCTACCACGATCAAGTGTTTTTACTGGATGCCTCCTATGTAATTAATTACTATGAAAACGGGGAGAGAAAATCTATCCCGTTCACCACCGTTTGCCAAAATGGATTATTAATAAAAAGAGGATTCAATCCTCGTCTAGATTACCTTATCGCTATTGAAGAGAAGTATTTTTCAAAATAAATTTTGTCTACTTCTTTGTGCAAAAAGTATTTAATTTGCAGTTTTCACAATTTGGTTTTCTTGCTGTGCAAAAATATCGGCCAAAATGGATGAGTTGATGGTGAATAAGTATCCATCGTGACTGTTCTATTTCCTTTTTTAGTTTCTTCTCTACAGCGAGAGGAGTGTCTAAAGCTTTCGATATTCCAAGACGCCGACATATTCTCAAGATATGAGTATCAACAGGTAAATCAGGAATATGAAAAACCTCAGCTCGTATTACTCCAGCAGTTTTGTTTCCCACACCCGGCAATTCTTGTAGTAATTCTTTGTCAGATGGTATCTCTCCATTAAAGTGTTCAATTATTTTTTGAGCAATTCCAACAACATTTTTTGCTTTGCTTTTAAAAAGCCCAAGTGGGTGGAGTATTTTTTCAATTTCAGATATATCAGCTTGAGCCAAAGATAATAAAGTTGGGTATTTTTTAAATAGTTTATTTGAGACAAGATTAACTGCAATATCAGTGGATTGGGCAGACAACATTACTTCGATAACAAATTCGTAATCTTTGTCGTGAATAAGTTCACAACCGGCATTTGGAAAAAGATCATTTAAATAGTCTTGTAATAAACGATATTGCTCTTTAGTCATCGTTTTTGTCAATCCAAGGAGTCTTAGCGATACGAATTGTCTCTTCGAGAGACTTATTCCATTCTTCACTTTTTAATGAAACTCCTTCGTTCTCTCGATCATCTCGGGAAGACCAAATAAGGAGAATTTTGTCAACCGAACGAAGTGACTTTTTGCCTTTGCTCATAGCTTCCTTGAGAGCATTGATAATTAATTCATCCGAATAGCCATAGGAGACCCATTCACGAATTTTTGATATTTCAACGGGTGCCAAAGAACGGCCTAGCATCTTGCTAAATTCTTGGAAAATGTTATTGAGTTCTGTTTCCACTTCTTTTGAGGCTTTTACTTCATCTTCTTTGGTTAAAGAGATCTGAAATTCTCGATATAGTTTAGCTTTCAATGGGTTGAGAGTCGTGATGGTCTTTTTCCCTTGAGCGATATATTCAATAAATCCTCTGGTTAACAAAGAAACGAGGGTTTTATCAATTTCTTTAACATCAAGAGACATTTTTAAAGAGAGTAGATCTGCAGTGACAAATGGATTACCCGAACTAATAAAATGATCAATCATAAAAAGAGTCACCAACTCTTTTTCGTTGATTTTTAATTTTTTGTAGTTCTCTATAAGGAGGAAACGGAAATCAATAGCTTCAGATACCATATTTGTTTTTGTGCATTTACTCTATCATATCTAATAAATGATAAATATCATATTCCTTAAAAATTTTCTCAATTCTTTCCTTTTTTTCGCTTTTTATTTTGAGCAAATCTTGTTTAATTTTGTTTTGGTTAATCTTTGAAAGCAGCTTGATATTTCGTCTAATGGCACGATCTAAATGTTTTTCAATCACAAAATCAAAGTCAATGGCGAACCGCAACGCTCTAATGATTCTAAGAGGATCTTCTTTGATGCGCGATGAAGGTTCTCCAACTGTTTTAATAATTCCTGTGTTGATGTCTTTCATACCGTTGCAATAATCAATTACACGAAAATGTTCGTCCATATACATAGCATTAATGGTGAAATCACGTCGAATAAAATCCTGCTTTAATGATTTTACAAAAACAATTTTATTGGGGTGTCGAGCATCTATATATTTTTTCTCTTTTCGAAGGGTGGTAACATCAAAAAAATAACCTTCAAATTTAAGTTTTACTGAACCATATTTTGCAAAGGTAAAATCACAGTCATACGATCCAAGAAAAGATTCCATTTCTTCTGGCGTTGCATCAGTAACGACATCTAAGTCTAAAAGAGGAGATGAGAGCAAAAAGTCTCTAACTGTTCCTCCCACAAAATAGAGGCAGAAACCATGATGAACGAAAATTTCATGAAGTCTTTGAAAAGAAAAAAATTGATTGTTCATACATTTATTATAAGAAGGCAGAAAAAAAGAGACAACAAGTTGTCTCATTCTTTCCTAAAAACTTACCTTATTTGTTAAGCTTTGCTTTTAAACTCTTTGAGGGACGGAACACAACGGTTTTGGATTCAGCAATCACAATTCGGCTGTGTTTCTTTGGGTGTGTGCCCTCTCTACTTTTACGTGTTTTTGGGGAAAAAACACCAAAGTTAGAGATATTGACTTCTTCACCTTTTAGTACGGCTTTTTCTACCAGCTTGAAAGAAATGTCAATTGCCGCTTGAGCATCTTTTTTTGAAAGATGTGCTTTTTCGGCAACGATTTCAACTAGGTCGCGTTTGTTGAGTTTCTTCATATAATTATCTCCTCTACATTTTTATTTTAACACAACTAAGCAAAAATAAACAAAAAGTACGCTTAAGGACTTACTTTTTATTTCTTAGTAAAATATTTATTGGGGTTCCTTCAAATGAAAACGTATTACGTAAACGATTCTCAATATATCGTTGATAACTGAAATGCATAAAGTTTGTGTTATTAACGAATAAGACAAATGTAGGTGGGGCAGCAGAGACTTGGGAGGCATAATAAATTTTTAATCTACCACCATTAAAATCAGGAGTTTGATTCATCAATTGAGCATCTTGAATGACATCATTTAATATACTTGTTTTAACCCTTGTATAATAGGCAATATGGACTAAGTCTAGCGCTTTAAAAATGGTTTCAATTCTTTGCTTTTTAAGCGCTGAAACGAAACAAATTGGCGCATAATCAAGGAATTTATATTCATTGCGAATGGTTTTTGTAAACTCACTCATTGTATTGGTCTCTTTATCAACAATATCCCACTTATTGACAACAATAATAATGGCTTTATGTAACTCAGTAGCATATTCAATAACGTGTTTGTCTTGATCAATAATTCCCTGATGCCCATCAACAATAAGAAGTACAATTTCGCTTCTTTCAATAGCTTTTAAAGCTCGAATAGCAGAGTACTTATCGATTGATTCATAAATTTTTCCGCGTTTTTTTAATCCAGCCGTATCGATTACAACATAGTTTTTATCATCTTTTGTAAAAGGGGTATCAATTGAATCTCTGGTTGTTCCAGAAATATCGCTAACAATAACTCTTTCTTCATTTAATAGGCAGTTGACAATAGAAGATTTTCCAACATTGGGGCGACCAACAAGACAAAAAGTGATCTGATCGGCTTGAAGTTCATATTGTTTTTCAGGTAATAATTTGACAATTTTTTGTAAAAGATCGCCGATTCCAATACCATGAGAACCACTCACTGCAATGGGTTCTCCAAGTCCAAGAGCATAAAATTCTTGGGTGTCAGAAATATGAATTCCTTCATCAATTTTGTTTACAACAAGAATAACTGGCTTTTTGACTTTATAAAGCATTTTTGCCACAAGGCGATCATCAGAGGTAAGACCAAGATGACTATCAGTGACAAACACAATGACATCTGCTTCATCAATGGCGATTTGAGTTTGAATACGAATTTGTTCCTGAAAAGGACGATTTTCGACTTCAATGCCACCTGTGTCGATAACGGAAAAGGAATGACCTAACCACTCACATTTTCCGTAGAGACGGTCACGAGTAATTCCGGCTTCGTCATCAACGATGGCGTGTCTTTCGCCAATGATACGATTAAAAATTGTTGATTTGCCAACATTTGGTGAGCCAACAATTGCAACAATACCATTAAGCATGATTTTCTTTCTCCTTCATCTTTTCGTCGATTATATCAAGAACAGTTTGAACGACTTCATCGACAGTCATATAAGAAGTATCCAGTAAAACTGCGTCAGGGGCCGCTTTTAAAGGAGCAAATTCACGATGTGAATCGATATAATCTCTTTTGCGAACATCGGTATCAATTTCATCAAGAGTACATATGATGCCTTTGCCAAGATTTTCTTCATATCGGCGGACTGCTCTGGTCTCAACACTTGCAATTTGGAAAATTTTGACTTCCGCATTTGGCAAAACATAAGTGCCAATATCTCTTCCATCCATAATAACAGAATCTTTTTCAGCCATTTTTCTTTGCGAATCAACTAACGCTAATCTTATATCTTTATAAGAAGCAATATAAGAAACTTGAGAAGACACCCGAGGCTCACGTATTTCTCGCGATACATCTTGCCCATTGCAAAGGACAATGTGATTAGGTTTAAGATCAATATGAATTTCAGGAATTAAACTTACACAAGCTTTTTCATCTTGGCAATCAATTCCTTTTTCAAGGCAATACCAAGTAAAAGCGCGGTACATAGCACCGGTATCAATATAAGTAAAACCTTTAATTTCAGCAACTTTTTTGGCTACTGTTGATTTTCCAGCAGCAGCTGGACCATCAATTGCAACAGCTATTTTTGTCATAATGCCCCCTTTTGTTTAACGGAACGCCACAATAGCGAACCATACAAGTCCCGTAACTATAAGAAAAGCGCCAAAAGAAAATGAAGAGATAATCAAAATCTTTTTTCTTGTTCTCTTCTTTAAAAAAGCCACTTGTTTCTTATCCTCTTCAATGGTGTCAATAACTTGATCGATGGGGAGAGTAGAAGTGGTATTTAGAGCTTTTTCGGGGCTGTCTTTTTTCTTATTCGATTTTGAGGTTTCTAAAACAGGAGAATTGTCTTTAGTTAATGACTGACGATATTTCTTGTATTTTGCAACTCTCGTTTCTTCCATAAACCTTATGCCTTTTAGTTTACTAAAATTAAACAATAATTTATAGACTCTTTTTAATATATTTATTCTTTTTCCACAAAAAATGCTCTGCGCAGAAAGTTAAAGGCGAAAAAGAAAGGTCTATTTGTTGCAAAATCTTAATTTTGTTTTTATAATCTTCCTATACAATTAGGAGGACATATCGATGGCCAAAAAGAAGATTAAGATCGATAAAAGCTTATGCATCGGTTGCGGAGCCTGCGCAGGAACCTACCCCGATGATATTAAGATTGACGATGATGGTCTAGCAACACCCATCAACGGTGTCGCGGACGAAGATGCAGTTGATGTCTGCCCTGTTGGTGCAATTTCCGTTGAGGAATAACTTATATAAAAAACTAGGCTTCATCGCCTAGTTTTTTTGTGCTCCTATTTTATCAATTAAGAGATGCATTCTCTTATATAGAAGAAAGGTGAGAAGCACCACTCCAATATCTTTTATGAGATTAAATGGAATGGCGATAAGCCAGAAGTACGGCCATCGTAAAGAAGTAACGGCGGGATTGGCTAATTGTACAAGACTAAGAAGCATTTCTTCACTCCACCCCATGACGAAAATATAAAAGTCCAAAATAACAAAAGTCGTGAAAAATGAAGCGACAACAAGTTGACATAATGTTCCAATCGTTAGACCAATAAGGGCGGAACTAACTTTTCTTTTTTTACGATAAAAAATTGAAGCTGGAATCACAAAGGCAAGAGATACAATAAGATCAGATAATTCGCCAACTCCAAGCGTTGAAGTCATTGGTAACTTAACAATGGTTTTTGCGATAACAACCAATGTTGCGGACAATGGTCCATATGCAAATCCAGCAATCAAGGCCGGCACTTCATCAAAATGAATATTTAAAAATGGTGGGAAAAAGGGAATGTTAAAATTAAAGAAAGGAATAATGTATAAAATAATTGAAATCGCTGCAAAAACACCACTTCTTGCAAGAATTTTTGTATTTAAACCTTTAAATTTGGATTCTGAGCCCTTCAGTAAAATAAAAATTAAGATCGCTATTAGGCCAGCTGAAGCAATGACTATTCTCCATAAATCCCAATCAGACATAAAATAAAAGGCTCCTTATTCCAGAGCCAAAAAACTTCTTTTATCCAGACTTTACTGTCGCCACTTGAATCACACAAGTTC
>JAQUUP010000036.1 GCA_028693815.1 Candidatus Omnitrophota bacterium | reverse complement strand
CAGTCTTGATATGAATCAAAGTCTTGAAATGGATAAGGACATTTTCTTAAAACGCATTGGCGTTTTAATGGGTGGATGCTCATCTGAGAGGAATATTTCGATTAAATCTGGAACAGCGGTAGCCAAGGCTCTTAAAGAGGGAGGATGCGATGTTGTTTTGATTGATATTCATTCTGAAGATAGAATAAAGGTTGTTGAACGCTTGATTCGTGAGAAAATTGATATTGCATTTATTGCACTTCATGGGCGATTTGGTGAGGATGGAAAGATTCAAGAAATTCTGGAATCTTTAGATATTCCTTATACTGGATCTGGGCCAAAGGCGAATAGTTTGGCGATTAACAAAATCTTAACTTATCAAATACTTGAAGAGCATGGAGTCTTGGTTCCTCCTCATGTTGCTTTTTCTTCACAAGCCGATGATTATTTGGAAATAATTACTGAAAAATTTAATGGCTGCCCAGTTGTGGTTAAGCCTTGCTCAGAAGGTTCTAGCATCGGTATTAGTATTATTACAAATTATAACAATTTAAATGATGCAGTAAAGAGAGCTTTTTGTTATGATAGTGAAGTTATTGTTGAGCAATATATTCCCGGCAAAGAGTTTACGGCAGGAATTCTAGGAGCGCAGGCTTTGCCAGTTGTCGAAATTCGGCCAAAAAACGATTTTTTTGATTTTTCTGCTAAATATGAATCGGGAACAACCGATTATATTGTTCCTGCTGAAATTGATAGCGTGTTATCTGAAGAAATCAAAGATATCGCTCAAAAAGTGCATTATGCATTAGGTTGTTCTGATCTCTCACGGGTTGATTTTATTTTGGATAAAAATAATAAACCTTATGTTTTAGAGCTAAATACAATTCCCGGAATGACAGCCACAAGTCTCCTTCCTAAAGCTGCATTAGCATCGGGCATTGATTTTATTCAACTTTGTTTAACTATTGTGAATTTTAGCTATGGCGAAAAAAATAAAAAAACGTAAAAATCAGAAATCCAATTCTTCTTTTTTTCAAGGGCGGTTGATTCCCTATATGGTTGTATTTCTCTTGTTGGCATTTGCTGTTTTTGTTTCTGCGCGAAAAATTTATTGGATGTTTGTGGATTCTTCCTATTTTCGGGTTCAAGAAATTGTTTCTTCGTCGGGAGAAAGTTTTAAGGGCCTAGAGCGCTTTTCTCATTTGAAAGGAAAGAATATTTTTGAAATTGATTTAGAGGAGCTCCAAAGACAGCTTAAGTGGGCCTATCCTGAGGCAGAACGCGTTCGGGCGTTACGACGTTTACCAGATATAATTGAAATTGAGCTTATTGAGCGAAAGCCAAGCGCAGCTGTTTATATTGGTCGAACATATGTTGTCGTTGATTCAAAGGGATTTGTTGTTTCTAAAAACTCAACCGATAAAAGCCTGCCATTAGTTTTAGGCATTTCGTATCATCCAGACAATATTGTTGTCGGGAGAGTTATTTCTGACAAAAGTCTTCAAGTTGCGCTTTCAATCTTAAGAATACTGGAAAGAGAATTCAAATCTTTTAATGTTAGCTTAGAGAAAATTAATGTTGAAAATTTATCAAAAATTTATTTTTATCTCGACAATGGGCTTGAGATTATTGTCGATCAAGATGATATTGATAAAAAAATGAAGACTCTTAAAATAATATTTGATAAGGCTAATTTAAAGCCTGAGAATATTCGTTATATTGATTTACGATTCAAGCAACCGGTTATTAAAGAAAAATGATTAAAGAAAAAATATATTGCGGCCTTGATTTAGGTTGTCAAAAGATTAAAGCTAGTATTATGCGAGTCCAAAAAGGTCAGAGCGATCTTTTGGGTGTTTCACAATTAAGCACGCAAGGATTAGCGAATTCGTCTGTTAGTGATTTGCGTGAGCTGTGCGATTGTATTCATACGATTTTATCAGGGTTGACAAAGAAAACAGGAGTGAAAGTTAAAAATGTTAATTTAGGGTTTGGTGGTCACCTTGTTGAAAGTCGAGAAAGCCACGTAGTTCTTCCTTTAACGGACAAGGGGAGTAAAGTAATTACATCATTTGATCTGCGAAGAATTAATCATCAGGCTTGTCTCTTGGGTGTTGAGCTAGATGAGCGATTATTTTATAATTTCCCGACTAAATATTTGATCGATGGATTTAATGTGGCGACAAATCCTTTAGGGCTTTACGGGCGTAAGCTTGAGTCAGACAGTCTTTTGTTGGTTGCGAAGAATAATTTGGTAAATAATATGTACAAAGCGGTTAATCAGGCTGGTTTTGAGGTTTCAAATGTCTTTTTCTCGTCATTATCGGCAGCGAAGATTTGTCTTTCAGCTCAACAAAAAAGGGATGGGTGTCTTTTTATTAGCATTGGTACAACGGCAACAGATCTTTTATTCTTTAAGGATTCTACCCTTAAAACTGTGCGCATCATTTCTTGGGGAGGAGACCATTTAACTAATGAAATTAGTAGTGCTCTTGGTCTTCCATTTGACTTAACGGAAGACATTAAGCGTTCGTATGCTGTTGTTCCAGATTGTAGTCATGAGGGACAAGAAGGAGAAGTCTTGGTTAAGCGTGATGCTGGATATATTCCAATACAGCGTTCAGATATTTCGAAGGCAATTTGTTCTTCTATTGAAGAATTTATTTCTCAAGTTTGTTTAATTATAAAGGAAGTAGAAGTTGGTCGTCATTTATTGGCAGGCATTGTTATGAGCGGAGGCGGGTCGCTTTTGCCGGGTTTGATGGAGCGAGTTGAAAAAGAAACTAAGCTTTTAACGCATATGGGAAAAGTAGGGGTTGAGTCTAAGCGATTAAGCAGTCCACCGATTTATGCTGCTTCGATTGGGCTAGCACAAGAGAGTCGTAAGGATTTGTCGGATAATATTTTTTCATCAAGTGGGAGAGCATCGGCGATTAGACGTTTTTCAAATAGAGCTAAAGAAATTTACCAGGAGTATTTCTAAAAATGAATGATTTAAGAAATTCACGAATTGTCGTAACTGGCGGGGCAGGGTGTATTGGTTCTTTTGTTGTTGATCAATTGATCGGCCAGGGAGCGAAGGAAGTTATCATTATTGATAATTTTGTTAGAGGATTAAAAAAGAATATTGAGCTAGCTATGGATTCGGGTCGCGCTCGTTTAGTCGAAGGGGATATCCGCGACGTTGATTTGATGAAGAAGACATTTGAAGGGATTGATTATTGTTTCCATTTGGCATCATTAAAGATTATTCAGTGTGTTGCTGAGCCGCGTCATGCGCTAGAAGTAAACGTCGATGGAACATTTAACATTTTAGAAGCTTGCGCAGATAATAATATAAAGAAGGCTGTTTTGTCGTCAACAGCATCTGTTTATGGGCAAGCCGATATTTTTCCTATTGAAGAGACGCATCATCCTTATAACTGCTATACATTGTATGGTGCGTTTAAAGTGGCAAATGAACTTATGTTTCAATCTTTTTATCAGACAAGAGGATTAAAATTTAATACGCTTCGTTATTTTAATGTTTTTGGTCCACGCATGGATTCTCATGGAAAATATACAGAGGTTTTGATTCGATGGTATTATTTAATTAAAAAAGGTGAGCAACCCTTAATTTATGGTGATGGGAAGCAAACTATGGATTTTGTTTACGTTGAAGATGTTGCTCGAGCTACAGTTTTGGCGCTTACGGCTGATGCATGCAACGGAGTTTTTAATTGTGCCAGTGGAAACGAAACATCTTTAGAGGATCTTTGTTGCGCTCTTCTTGAGGTGATGGGATCTAACCTTAAACCAAAATATATTCCGATGCCAGAAGAACGAAATAAGATTGAAGTTGTGCGTCGATTGGCAGATGTTTCGAAGGCGGAAAAAGAAATTAATTTTAAGACACAGGTTAGTTTAAAAGAAGGATTAAGGAAATTAGTTGAATGGCTAGAGAATCAGAAAATTTGAAAAAAATAATACCGATTACTCGTCCATTTCTTGGTGAAGAAGAGGTTGAGGCGGCATCTGAAGTGATTCGTTCAGGCTGGGTTACGCAAGGTCCAAAAGTAAAAGAATTTGAAGATGCTTTTGCTACTTTTGTTGGATCCAAACATGCATGTGCTGTATCTAATTGCACAACTGCGCTTCATTTGGCTCTTTTGGCTGTTGGCGTTAAGCCTGGAGATATTGTTGTTACAGTTAGCCATTCTTTTATTGCAACGGCTAATGCTGCTCGATATTGTGGCGGAGAGTCAGTTTTTATTGATATTGAAAAAGATGGTTTTAATATGTGCCCGGAGAGTCTTAAAGAATTTTTGCTAAATGAATGTGAGAAACGGCCAAATGGATTGTTTTATAAAAATGTTAACAAGCTGATTCGAAGCGAGTCACCTTTGTCAATTCTTGTTGGCGAAGACAAAGGAAAGATTGAAAACTGCGGCCGTATTGCTGCTATTTTAGTTGTTCATCAGATGGGTATTCCATCTGATTTAAAAGCAATCTTGCCGATTGCTCATTCCCATAAGATTCCTGTTGTTGAAGATGCGGCATTCGCAACCGGTAGTGAAATATCTCTGGATGAAGGAAAGACATGGGAGAAAATTGGAAAACCACACGCTGATGTTGCTTGCTTTTCATTTCATCCAAGAAAACCTTTGGTGACGGGGGAAGGTGGAATGCTGACAACAAGCAATGAAGAATATGATGCATTGTTTCGGTTGTTGCGGCATCAGGGCATGGCTGTATCTGATCTTGTTCGACATGAATCAAAGAAGATTATTATTGAGGATTATATTGTCACAGGCTACAACTATCGCATGACAGATATTCAGGCTGCGATTGGTATTGAGCAGTTAAAACGATTGCCAGAGATGATCCGTCGAAAAAAA
Organism: Candidatus Omnitrophota bacterium; assembly: GCA_028693815.1. Lineage (NCBI taxonomy): Bacteria > Pseudomonadati > Candidatus Omnitrophota > Candidatus Omnitrophota bacterium. Next base: position 5,224 of record JAQUUP010000036.1, on the reverse strand, counting down.
GAAGCGGCTGATTTCTATTCTAAAAATCTTTCAGACATTTCTTGGCTAAAAACATTTAAAGAGTCTTCTTTCGCGCGTTGTAATTGGCAGAATTATCCTGTTGTTATTAATGAGCGTTCGCCAATGGATCGCAATTCTTTGATGCAACACTTTTTGGATCAAGGTGTTTCAACGCGTCCCTGCGTTATGAATGCTCATCGTGAACTTCCGTACAAAACAGATTTATGGTTTTTGCCAAATTCAGATAAGGCAAGAGATCAGGGGATTCTTTTGCCTTTATTTTATCAAATTACTCAAGAAGATTTAGAAAAAGTTGTTGAGGTTTTTAGAAATGTCTAAAAAGTTACTCTTATTTCCTTTTGGAGGAAGCGCTCGAGAAACGCTTGTAACGATTCAATCTTGCCCAATTTTATCGAATGAGTGGGATGTTGTTGGCTTTGTTGATGATGATTCAGAAACAAAAGAAAAACAATGTTGCGGTGTTAAGGTTCTAGGAGGACGCGAAGTTTTTGATGAGTACAAGGATACCTATGTTTTAGCTGTTCCAGCACATCCAGATATTTATTTAAAGAGAAAAGAAATTATTGATAATCTAAATATTGATCTAAAGCGATGGGCAACCATCATTCATTCGTCTTGTGTTGTTTCTAAAGATGCTCACATTGGAGTTAATACTGTTATTATGCCGTACAGTTTTGTTAGCGCAGGAGTAAGCATTGGAAATCATTGCATGATTTTGTCTCGGGCTGTTATTTCACATGATGTGTGTGTTGCAGATTATTGTTGTTTTGGTGGTCATGTAACGATTTCTGGATCTGTTAAGATTGGCGAACAGTCTTACATTGGATCGTCGGCAACGATTCGAGAAAACGTCTCTGTTGGAGAAAGAAGTTTAGTTGGAATGGGTTCTAATGTTGTCACAAATGTCGGAGAAAAAAGAGTTGTTGCAGGAAATCCTGCAAAAGAAATTGAAAGAACTAGTTAAAAACAAATTAATCTTGAGGAAAAACTTATGATTTCAGTCATCATTCCCGCATTTAATGAGCAAGAAAATTTGGATGAATTGTATCAGCGTTTATCTGATGTTGCTTTGAAGGTCAAAGGACATGATTTTGAGTTTATTTTTGTTGATGATTGCTCGGCCGATGATACGCAAAAGATGCTGAAAATTCTAAACGAAAAAGATAAAAGAGTTAAGGCCATTCGTTTTGCGCGTAACTCTGGAAGTCATGCTGCCTTAGCGGCTGGGTTGAATTCTTGTTGTGGCGATTGTGCTATTGCGCTTGCGGCAGATTTGCAGGATCCTCCGGAGTTAATTTCTTCTTTGGTGGAGAAGTGGGAAAAAGGAGCAAAGACAGTTTGGGCTGCTCGCTCAAGAAGAGATGGGGAAAGTTTTAGCGTAAGGATTTTTTCAAGAATTTATTATGCGCTGATTAATGCATTGACGAATATCCAAGTGTCGGCCTTGGGTGCAGATGTTTTTTTGATTGACCGAAAGGTTATCGAAGCGTTAAGAAAAATGCCGGAAAAGCATAGCTCAATTTATATGGCGATTGCTTGGTTAGGCTTTACACAAGAGACTATATGTTATGTGAAAGAGGCCAGGCACAAAGGAAAGTCTAAATGGAATTTGAGGATGAAGGTTAAGCTGTTGTTGGATTCGATTTTATCTTTTAGCGATATTTTTATTCGCTTGATAAGTATTTTTGGTTTTTTGATGGCATTTAGCGGTTTCGTATATGCTCTTTCAATTATTTGTCGATATTTCTTTTTTGGGATTCCCGGCCAAGGATGGTCTTCCCTTATTGTCGCGATTTTTGTACTAGGAGGCATTCAAATGATAATGCTCGGTATCTTAGGTGAATATGTGTGGCGTACTTTTGATGAATCGCGCAATCGACCACAGTATGTTGTTGACTATACCATTGGCTTGGGGTAATACATGGCAAAAGTTGCATTAATCCAGAATATTATGGTCGAGAATATGGGATATATGTATATCTCTGCCGTTCTCAAGGAAGCTGGACATCAAGTAGAATTTTTTTATTGTGATCATTTCTCGCAGAAAAAAATATTACAAAAATTAAATAAATTTGGACCTGATTTAGTCGGCTTTTCAGTTTTGAGAGCTAACCGAAACTATTTTCTTGAGTTAGCTCAAACGATAAAAGAGTCTATCGAAACGCGCACTATTTTTGGTAATATTGATGCGATTTTAAATCCTGAAATTATTGATCATCCTGGCGTTGATATTGTTTGTTTATGCGAGGGTGAGTATGTCATGCGGGAACTATGTCAGTGCCTAGATCGCAAAGAGTCATATTGTCAGATTCAAGGATTATGGGTTAAGACAGCTCAGGGGATTCAAAAAAATCCTATGCCAGAGAGTTTAGTTGATTTAGATCGGTTGCCGTTTCATGATCGGCATCTTTATGATAATTATGTTTCTTTTCGTCGTAGTTCCTATTTGAGAGTTTCGACAGGTAGGGGGTGTCCTGGGAGCTGTTCGTTTTGTAATAATTTATCTTTAAGAAAATATTTTGGAGGAAGCCGGTATCTTCGCAAGCAAAGCCCGAAGCGTGCCATCGAAGAAATAGAATATCAGATTTCACAAAGAAAGCGTGTAAAGTTTATTTTCTTTACTGATGAAGTATTTTGGCTAGATCGTAAGTGGCTTTATGAATTTCTTGATTTGTATAGACTTCGAATTAAGATACCTTTTAGCGCGAATTATAATTTTTTATCTGATTTAGATGAAGAAGACATTAAATTGCTTTCTGAATCTTATATTAATAATTTTATTTTTGCTGTTGAGAGCGGGGATGAGAGTCAGCGTATTAATCTTTTGCAAAAGCGTGTTACAGATGAAAAAATTTTGCGTATTGCGCAATGGCTTAAGAAATATAAAATTAAATATGTTTCAAGTGTGATGTTTGGATTGCCAAAAGATTCTGTTAAAGATCATATCGATCGAATGAATTTTTATAAAAAGTTAAATCCGTCATATCTTTGGTCGGCTTTTTTTCAGCCTTATCCAGGAACTCAGCTAGCTGAATTGCCAGATGTAAAGTGTGCGTTTTTTACTGATAGAGAATTTTCCCCTACGGTTCATCATTCTCTGTGCGTTGCTTCAGAAGATTCTTTGCAGATTTCGAATCTTAAAAAAGTTTATTTTTTATGTGTAAAATTCCCCATTTTTTCTAATTTCTTAGTTTGGCTGACGAAATTTCGAATTCCGTTTTTGTTTGATCTTTTATTTATGATACATTTTTCCTACTATATGTTTGCTTTTGAAAGAATTTCGATCTTTCATTTTTTTATGCATCTAAAAGCGTTTTGTTTTAATCCAATTTTAAATAAGTTTAAGGCGAAGGGGAATTAAAAATAATGAAAATACCATCTTGGCTGAACGATAAAAATGAAAGAAAGTGGATTGTTTCATCAATTATATTAATTGTTTTTTCTTTGATTGTTAAGCAGTTTGCCGATGTTTGGACTGTGGCTTTGTTGAATAAGGGAGCAGCTCCATTTTTGAATAGCATTACAGGGCCGACTTCTGCCTATTCTTTTGATTTTTACACTGGTAGAATGCACGAGCTTCTTTGGGGACCGTTAGAGGTTCTTTGTTCAGGGTTTGCTTTTTTATTGCTTTCGATGCGGTATCTTAAGGATGCGAGTCCTCTTCGATTTGGTTTAGCTGTTTTTGCCTATTTACTGATTACGAAATTCGAGATTTTATTTTTTCCTCCTTATGGTGACTCAGGAAGTGGCCCTGTGATTGAAGCAATTTGGCTTTTTCATCATAATTTTGATTATGTCGCTCTTTCGAAGGAAACTCTTTTTGTTAGAGGGGGCCCAAAAGCATATTTATTTTCTTTGTATCCGACCTATTTAGCGATTTTGATGAAGCTGATTCCAAATACAAAATTATTTTTAGCTGTTAATCATTTGATTATTTTTGGGTTGAGCGCTCTGATTCTTTCTTTTTTCCGTTCGTTGGCGCGCAGGATTTTTAATGACAAGCTTTCGATGTTATTGTCTATTTTTCTTTTGTCTTTGCCTTTGGTTCAAAGTCAGATTGAGCAAATTAACATGGAGGTTCCGACCTTGCTCTTTGTCATGTTGTCACTTTTTTATTTATCTGAAAAAAAGATTTTTCGTTCATCTATTTTTTCTGGTTTAGCCGTTTTTACTAAGTTATATGCTGCGTATATGGGTGGGGCGATTTTCTTTGTTGGGGTGTATTTATTTTTCTTTGGGCGAGAACAAAAGAAAAATTTTAGGGTTTTTGGCTCAGGCGTTCTTTCGATGTTGTTTGTTATTTTAGGGACTTTGGCTCTTTTTTATTTTATGGATTTGGGAGGGAAGGTTGATAAAGTAGGCGTGTTTCAGGGGTTTGCTTTGATGAAAACGTTTCCGATTAGTTATTTTTATCTTTTAAGTTTGGTTGGATTTGTTGCTTTTGCGATTCAAGATTTAAAAGGAAAAGAAGGAAGCGTGCTTAGCCGAATCGTTTGTTTTTTAAATGATCATTATCGAGTTGCGGTTATGTTTGTTTGTTCGGCCGGATGGTTTATTTTATTTTTAAATTCTGGATGGATCCCCCCACGGTATACTTTTATCTTGTTGCCGTCTTTGATCTTAGGAATTTTTTATGTTATTTGTCGCTTGGTTGAGAACGAGAGAGTTGTTGAGCGTGGTATCATCGCTTTGATTTTTGTCGGTTTTCTGTGTTCTTATGGCCTTCCATATCCTCCTGTAATAATTCAAGATCATGCCATTGTGGAAAGAAGTCTTGAATATCGCAATGATGTTATGTTGCATATGAAGCTTGCTCGTCTTATTGAGCAAAAATATGCAAACTTGACTGTGGCAGCACCTTTCGCAATTACGCAATTTTTGGCTTTTCCTGAGATGGGATTTGCGCACAAGAAACTCGATGTTATGATTTATTTGTTTCCTTGCACATATGGAGGCGTCAAGAACTTTGAAGGTCTTGAGAAAATAGATTCAAGAAAAGTTGTTTGGGTCGGCGTTGAAACGCCTTTCATGAGAGGGGAGCATCTTCCCAATGGTTCATATGATCATGTGATTGAAGAGTTGCAGGTTGGCAATAAGAGCGCAAATTTATTTGTTGGTGGATTCTCGATTAATGCGGTATATCGCCAATGTCAGTCTATGGTCAAACAACTTGAAGAGAAAGGTATTCAGAAATTAGAACTTA
>JAQUUP010000035.1 GCA_028693815.1 Candidatus Omnitrophota bacterium | reverse complement strand
TATATAGAAAAAGATCAGATTGTCAATTATACAGTCGATTCAGAGATAAAGTTAGAGAAAAAATGCCTGCACTGCGAAGCTTGAGAATGATTTTTAAAGCGAAGAAGTGTCCTATTTGTCCACTATTTTCAACCTAAAATATACATAACTAGTTGATACATAATCAATTATAAAATGTCCGTCTCGTCGGGGTGGACATTGATCAATTTATATGATAAGCCAACTCCTCTTGCTTATCTGCTGGACCAAGTTCACCTTCAGGTCCTAGCCCAAGTAAAGGTAAGATGCTGCTGATCGGGGTTAAATTAATAATAACCGGAACAAAACCGTCAACTCCATTAATCAAAATATCCTGCATCATAACTGGGTCAAATTGAATATTGACGCCGGAACCCTTCCGATCAACATTAATCTCATTCATGTCGATACCGCCAACAACAGACGATGCAGTACTATCTTTATCCAAAGTCTCTCCATTACCGATATCAATACTACCTGTGCTAAAACTCAAGAATCTCTTTATCTGTGCAACAATATATTGGTCACTTAAGAACGGTGCAAATGCATCTGTATACTTTTCAGGATTAACATTAAAATCAACGATTAATTCATCAAAATCAACCCATTTCAATCCAGATACTTCACCCAATCCTTCGCCTGAATCTACTTCCACATGCTCCGTTTTTCTTAGCTCAGCAATAATATTTTGAACCGTTCTTTCCTCTTCTTTATCTAATCTATACATATATAAACTTTTCATCTCTTGATTATCCATACTTATTCCTGGCTCAATCCCTGTTGTTTTAAAAATATCATGAATTTTCTCTTCCAAAAAGTTTCTTTTAGATCGATTATATGTAAACACATAAATCGTGCTTAATTTCTCATTAATATTATAAAAAACTTGCTCAACCGGTTTACCTTCCTGATCCTTCAATTCTTCTCCTATTTTAAGAATTAATTTTTGCTTCTCTTCCTCATTCAACCAAGAATATTCAAACATTCTTAGATAACCATCATGTTCAAAATCTTTTCCGATTTGTTTTAATTTTATATCTTTAAAATCTAATCTCTTTGATCCATCTTTGGTTACAATCTCTTCACCGCCTTCTTTTAATGCAGAATCTCTTGAGCCTCCTCCTTGTTTTACGTGCCCAGCAGCTCCATTACTAAAAGCCCCCCCAAATACATCCTTGCTTGAAGCTCTAATTTGTCCTAAGAAATTCTTTCCATCAGCACTAAAAACCATTACATTGACACCCTTGTGTCTTAAACCCTTTGCATGCGCCTCAGCCCTTGTTGCAACCCTCATATCACTCCCTTTTTCATCAACAATATCAAACTCTTCCTTAAAATCCGCTAATGATTTCTTTAAACGTTTTAATCGAGAGTTAGCTATTTCAAGAATTGCAGCTGAGTCCTTTTCTTCGTCTTCTTTATAAATATCAACTGTCATTTGATACATTGCCATTGCAAGATTTACTGAATCCTCGCTCAAATCTGACAATCTTAATAATTCTTCGGCTGCCCTAAAAGAACTTCTTCCTAATTTCTTTAAAGATTTTATTTTATCTCTTATGCTATTTTCTAAATCGTCAATTAATTCTCGCTCTGACCTCCGCACTCCTTGACTCTTTAATTCGTTAATCAACTTCAAAGATTTTCTATATCCAGCAATAGATTTACTATAGTCATAAATTCTTAAAAAACCTTCTATTTCTTTATTAATATTATCAAGATTATAAATCATACGTAGAGTAGCTTGACTGTCCTCGTTGATAAACTCTAATACATTCTCTGAAATTGCTTCACTTAAAACCATTCTCTCAACACTCTTTTCTTTTTTATATAGAGCTCCCCTTACTTTCTCAGCAGCTAAAGCTGATACAGAAGCAACCCGAGATTTTTTAAAGAATCCCCTGTTCCATAAATCATAAAGCCACGAATAAGGTTTAATATTCTCTTCTACATTAACCTCTTTTCCTTTGCGTTCAAAATACATTACTTCTGCATTGTTATTACTAAATGTTCGCATTAAATTCTGCTCATCCTTCCATCCATAATCATTAACTTTGTCAGAACCAACCATAAATGTCCACTTAATTCCAGGATTAGCCACAAACAACCATATATAAGCTGCCATATCCATATTAAATCTTCGCTGATCTTCATTGTTGCCTGCTAAAACGTTAGATTCTCCCTCTTCAAACATTTTGACTGCTTCGTTGCGAATACTAGTAACAAATATTTTATCTTTCAACTCTTTGTCTTCTTCAATAGCTATTTCTGCCATCTGATTTCTAATTTCTGCACTAGCAGCAAATGGTTTATCCGGAACAGTTCCTCCATTAGCAATAACAATACCATTTAATTCTTCGCTAATCATTCCAGCAAGTGACGCTGTTATATGTCCATAGGTAATCGGGTTAAAGGTTCCTCCCTGCAATCCCATTTTTCCTTTGATTTTTGACTGCTTCCCCTTTAGCGCTATCTCAGCAGCTTTTTTTAAAATTTCAGGATTAACAACTTCTTCATCACTTTCCTTTAAAACCTTCTTTATTGCCGCTAAATATTCTTGCCTTTCAATCTGTGACTGCGGAGCTAATTTAATTTCTTCAGAATTAATCAGAGCCAATCCTAACAGATTGATCTCTTTAGCATACCGATCTTTTGTTCTTTTCCCTGTCGTTCCCGGACTGATTATAAGGTCATTTTCGACTAAACGTGACATTTTAAATCCCATAACTTCTTCAATTAAAAACTTCTTATTTTGATCTACCTGTCTAGGCCGAACAAAGACCCTAGCAACTTTTTTCTCAACTTTCCCACCTTCACTAGTTTTTATATATCCTGAAACAAAGACGTTCTTATCCAAAAAATCCTCGCTTCCATCAGGATTAAGCTTGTTAATTATCCGACTAGCTTCGTTCTCAACATCTTCTATATTTTCGCCACGAATAACGATTCCATTCCTAAAAAGACCAACATATGCTCCGCCGCTTTCATACACATTTCTTTCTTCCATTATCTTTTGGCGCTCAAACGTAATCGCGCTTATCTTTTCAGATATATAATTTTTCAAAGTATCAACTGGGACGCTTACCGTTTCATGCCTTGTTTTCTCAATAGGTTGACTGCTAACACTTTCTGGGTGATAATCTAACCTCTCCTCTGGTGTCATTTTTTCTATTACTGCAAATATAATTGTTTGATCCTGACTATTATTTTTTATTCTAAATCCTGCAGCCTTTGAATCACCAACAGAATCATTTACAACAATCATATCACCACCAAAGAACTTTTCGCTTGATAGGACATTATCTTCTTCATCCAATAATTGAACTTCTCCGGTTAATTTCTTACTATCTTCATCCATCTTCCAGTTCGCTCCCATAACTTTTGCCCAAGGGAATACACGTATTGGCTGAAAACTTTCATATACCGGATTAATATCAAGAAGGTCGCTTTCTTTTCCTGGATTTAAGTAAACGATTTTAACCTTCACATCTGCCATGCTTTCAACTATAGGGTCATTTTCTGCATCAAGAACCAACCCAAAGTTTTTGTCCGTGCGCAAGTTATCAGGCATATCTGTATAATAATGAGTGATAACTGCCCCTCTACCATCGCTTAATTCTTGGACTTTGGGGGCAATAATTTCAATAGATTCCTTAGAATCAGCTCCCTCCAAATCCTTACCTTTCCTCAATGATATAAAAGGATTCTTAACAGTAAAGTCAGCGGTTGCAAATTCGTTGGGATTTGAAATAGTATGTAATACTTTTGCAGGTATTTTTATTATGCTTCCGGGAGGAACAGCATAACGTTTCTCACCTTCAGAGGTCACTGCAACAGCTTCAATATTTCCTGACAAAGCGATTGTCATCTCTTCGGCATCATGATAATGGTTAGCTTGAACGTGTTTAGGCGGATTTTGCACTTCACTTAAGCTTAATCCATCAGTTATATACATCATCGGATGCAAAGCTAAATGATGATGTCGTTGCACAGCATCACTCTTTCCGAATCTATTCAATTGAGAAAAAGAAATAACTGAAACAGGCTCTTTTTTTAATAAATACATAAATGATTCTTTTGAAGCTCTTTTGGCATGTAAAATAGCTTTCTCTAATATTCCCAGTAATCCTGATTCTTTACCTATCTCCCCACTCTTTTTTTTCAATTGAGACAGAATCATAAAAGCGCCATACAGCCTTCTTGCTCGATCCAAAAATGTCACATTATTAATGCCTGCCGAATCTCTGTGGTTAAATAAATGAATGCTCTCTTGATGCAATTCAAATAATTTTGTGAGTTCACTTGCAATAGATTTTTCTGCAAGCATGGCATCGTCACCTTTATCTTGATTTGCACTTTTTGACTCTAGCGGATTAACATAATCTACAGTGTCCCCTTCAATATCTGCAGAATACTTCAACATGCCAAAAAAGGTATTTACTTTAGCCAAATTTTTAGGATCATACTCATCTAATTTATATTTAACTATTCGATCTTTTTGATTTTGAAAATATTCGATAGCTTCTTCAACTTGATTTTTAATTTCATCATTGAAATTATATGAAGTCAGATCCAGCTCAAATTTTACATCATTCCCTTGCAAAAATGAAAGTAATGAAGCGCTAAACTGTCGCCAAAACTGTATCGCCATATCAGAACTGACATTTTCTTTACTAAATGTATGTATTTTAAAGCCAGCTCTTCTATGTTCATATTCACTATATGCATTGGCATTTAAGTAATAGGCCAACCCTTCTTCCACAAGATAAGGCATAATGCTAACCTGACCCTTTGTTGCACTTCCTCCAACTTGTTCGTCAACTGCATAAGCCTTGGGATCAAGTACATAGCCGCCAAGAAATCCAAGCATATGAATTTGTCTGACGAGATGAATATCATCACCTAAATTTTTAAGTAAAGGTAAGAATGGATTAACTTCAATAATATCTCTCCTTGTCGCAGTCACCATTCCCAAAATTAAATTTGCTACTAAAACATTATCATCGATAAATGATTTCAACATAAAACGTGGCTTATAAAGATTAAGTTCCTCTTTCACCTTGCTGTATGATGCTATGCTCAGGATTCCAAATTCAGGATTCTTCTCCAATGCCGCAACTAATGTCGTGACAACATCACCTACAAGATGAATATCATCATCAACAAAAATCTGATAATCTCCTATAGATAACGAACTGGCTAAATTACGATTTGTAGAAATAGTGTTCTTTTTTGAGAGAACTACAGTAACCGGAAAATCAACTGTCCTTACTTTTTCCTCAAATTTAGTCAGCTTCTCACCCTCAAAATTCTCTGGGTCAGCTATTGTTATAACAAGTTCCATTTGATTTTTTTCAGCCATACTATTTAGCTCATCCAATCGTTTTAACAAAGAATCCGTTCTTTTCCCAAATAATGATGCGATTCCGACACTTGCAATTATTTTTCTGCCTCTTTTTTCTTCGTTGTACTTAAATACGTCTCCCTTGTATTCCGGCAATTCATTCTCCCAATAACGCCGACTCAACTGTTTGAGTTCACCAAGGTGTTTATAAAACTCAGTTCGAGCCTGGGACATACGTTGTTCTGATTCTCTTTCAATCTGCACTTCAAGTGGAAATCCCTCTTTATCAAATGTACCGTTATGAAAAATACCTGCTTCGCGGGCAACTGAATACAAATGCCTTACTTCTTGATTTGATAATCCGTCAGAGTAATTATCAACCAAAATGGTAACTTCATTTGCATAATTCTCAGACAATAAAGCTATTGCCCTTTCTCTTACTTTTGGACTAATTGAAATCTCTTGAATTGCTTCAACTCGTTTGATTATCCAATCTATAACCTTAGAACCATTTAACCTTCCATTTTTAATATTTGATAAGATAGCGCCATCAATATCTCCTCCTTGGATATTCTGATCTGTACCCTCTTTTCCACCTATACGTTCAAACACTTGTTTTACTAATCCAGCAAACCACGGATGATTTGTTGGACGTCTTGTTACACGAATAAATCCACCGTCAGAAACACCCTCAAGAAGGTGAGAAGGGCTTTCTTCGCTGTGCTCAAGAAATTGATCGAACACGATTGTCATCCAGCGGAGTTCTTTTTCCCTATCGCTCCATGCTTCTTCATCATTTAATCCATGTGCCCATATCTTTTCTACTTTAGCTTTTTCATAATCAGCATGATCAATTAAAAGCAGCTCAGTAGAAATCCCAGTACCCTCAAAAACAGCATCAAGTAATTTTCCAAAAGAACCAGTCATCCCCGTATCAATAAAAACTATATGTTTCAGGTTTTCCTTAAGGATCCCTTCTTGCTTTAAATATCTTAAAGCATTCTTTTTTCCTTCCTCAGTGAACAACTTGCCCTGCCTGGGGATATCCTTATCGTCCACTCTTCCAAAAGCATAGGTCATAGCTGTTGTAAATAGAATCGGCTTATAAGCAACATTCTTAGTCCTTTTAACACGACTTGCGACATATTCTCCTATCTGCTCACCACTAGTAAGGATTGGAACAACTAAAATTTCTTCAGGATTTACACCCTGATCGATTTTTTCTGCTATTTTTTCTTCAGCCATTTGAGCAAAAGCCTCTAGGATCTTTTTTCCATTAAAATCAGAAAAGAATATCTCTAAAAACTTTTCTAAAACTCCCCTTGCTCGGATTCTTTCAGAAAGATAGCCATCTTCGCTTAACTCGGCCACATTCGCCATCCATTTAAGTGCAATAATTGATTCTCTTCGCTTCTCAGGATCTCGTATTTCTCTAATAACATCGCCTACTTCCTGAAAAGGCACGGTCATCAGCTGATTAAAAATTTCTTTGGCAGTACTTATACCTTTTTTAGAGGATCCATCGATATCAATTCCACTAATAATCAATAGGTCTGGAATCTGTTGGATCTTTCTGTTGCTTGAGTTGGCCAAAATTTTTTCATCCCATTGCACAAAATCACTTAATTCCTTCCTATTTAAAGGCCGTCCATTTTCTTTTTCAAATTCATAAGCATGCTTCCATATCATTGGAACAATCTTTGCAACTGTAGACATTAAATTCGGATCAATAAATACTGATAAAAAATAATATTCTTCTTTTAATGCCTGCATATTCATTTTAACTTTATTTTCTAGTAAAGCTGTTAACCACTGCGCAGTGGCAATAAGATTCGTTGCCCCGGCTATAGAACTCCACGTATTGGAATGAATTTTCGATTGATCTTCATCGACAGCTACTGTTGTAATATTAAAATCTTCCGCGATTACCCGATCCATGCCCCCATTCCAAAACTCATCACCAAAATAAATAACTTCATCTTCATTGAAGGACTTGAGGATCTCCTGCATTGCAATCGATTTGCCGACACCTTTTCTCTTTATTCCGATCCCCACATTAGACTCGGCATCAATATCAATAAACGATAAAATATCGGCAGAAAGTTTTTCTTTTACCCGTCTTATAAATTCTGTCCTTTCATCATCCGCTCCATTTAACGCATATTTCTTTGATGGAAGATGTGTTATCACCATATCCGCATATCCATGTTCATCCGCCTGAATAACCCGCCTAATGGAAACAATTTTCCCATTCCTATCTGTTTTATTGATCCGTGCTATAGGTTCATCATGTTTGCCGGTATTGTTAACATAAAAACCCTTATAAAAGCCTGGATAGCGTTCTTTCCACGTCCTATCAGTTTCTGGACCTCCATCTCTTACATATCGATCGAATTCTGAAGCTACTGAATTAACCGCGATACTAATCTCCTCGATTTGAGACACTGTCAATAAATTATCACGGACATGCTTTTCTCCTAATGCTGTAGTCTTTGGGATGGCATTTCCGGATTCATCAAATTCAGTCAAAATAATTCCTCTCGCAGAAAAAACACTAATCTTATGCCTTTTGTCAGCTGGGATCATATTCATTATTTTATTTTCTACATTTTTAAATTCATTCGAAGAAACGATATAAACCCGCTCTACAACATCCAGTAAGGGGATCAATGCTTCAATCGCCTCATTTTTGCTCTCAGAAGTGCCTCCCGTTAATGTGCCGTCCATATCTACCACGACTGCCTTGATTTTCGGGAATACCTTGTTATTAAAATAAGCACTGCCCCTCAAGAAATCTAGCAATGTTGTTGCCGTTGACAATTTTGAAGTTAATCCTACCTGTGCGATACTAATCCCGTTTCCGCTAGAATCCGGCATCACATTAAAGTCCGCACCATCGTTAATAATACGCTGAATATCATCAACATTCTCCTGAGTAAAATTTCGACCTGATAATTCCTGTTTATTTAATGCATCTTGAAGAATATTTTCTGCTTTTTGCTTACTAAGCATAGAGGCATCCCCGTTCTTCTTTGGATTTATTCGCATAGACAACTTATAATCATCTCCAACCGGCGAAGAGCTGGAAGCATCTAGCTCTTGTGTACGATTTAAAGGAATTTTTCCAAACTTCTCTCCTCCGGAAAAATATTTTCTAGGAATGACTCGCTGACTTGACTGATCGTATTCCGTCTTAATGAAATCAAAAACACCTTTTTTAAATGATTCCACGTAACGGGAATAAATCTGATTTTTGATTGTTGGGTCCGATAGATCCACACCCTTGATTTTCTTTTGGTCAATATAAACTTTTGACAAAAGACTTTCTTTGATAGTCTCCTTATACCATTGTGCCAAAATCAACGATTGATAAATTTGCCTGATAGGAGCAAAATTCTTACCTTCGTTAACCTCGCGTTCAATCTCAGGAAGGATGATTTCACGAACGATTTGGGAAGATAACGTTGAGCGTTGAGCGTTTAGGTTCTTATTACTACTATCGACTATACGCTGTTCGCTATTCGCTAACGCAAGATAATCTTCCTCCATCATTACCTTAAGACGGCTTTTAATAATATAAACCGCATTGCCGTTTTCATAAACTGTGGCCTCTTGAGGCACAATCCAGACCTTATTAAAAGTATCAACAGGAACCGTGGTTGTCCCAAATTGTTCATAGGCTTTCTTATAAATTTTATCCCAAAATGCCTTACCAAGCTCATTTTCCGGATAAATTAAAGACGCTATGAGTTGTTTGAGAATATAATCCTGCGCCAACATGTCTCGTCCAAGCTCGGTTTTACCTAGCGCATCAGGGGCAATTCTATCTTCTTCATAAGGAGATAAATTGACCCACAGGTCATCTTGAGGAACAGTCATGGCGGCTAGAAAATATTTTACAAGTCGGTTAGACTCTTCTTTAATCTGATCCTGTGTAAATTCTGTATTCCCGCTATCAACAATAAAATCAAAATAAAGAGGATTCTTGGGATCAATCGTCATCCCTTTAAGCAAAACAGGAACAAAGGCAGGACTTAGGTTGACCATAGTTCCGGGAACAGGAAGATTGAGCGCACTCTGGGCGTAGGAAGGAATAACAGAAGACAAAAGAAAAACAAATATGATAAGAATAGACACAAATCGACGAAAATGTACCAAGTGCTTTTTAAGAGTACATGCGAAAATGCACGATTTTTCAAGTGTTTGAACTAAAAACACGATCTAACCTCTCTTTTCTCCGTGGCGTGTTAAAAAAATGTTCGAAAAATGAAATATAAAATTTCGCACTGCAGATGGTGAAAGTATAGCATAACTTTCTTTTAAAAACCAATTTGGCGCAGATCCTTCTGTTCTTTGTTTTATTATCAAGAAGAACGTTATAGAGCCCAAAATCTTTCAAAAATATCGACGATAATGCCCTTTACTAGGAATCCTTTAGTAAAGCGCGATTCAGAGATAAAGAGATAGATTGATGAGATTTATTAGACTGGTTTTAGAAAAAAGAATTGATTTGGTACGCGTTGTGCTCTTCTCACAGAGACAATGCAAAAATATCTACCCTAACCCTTTGACACGACAAGACATGAAAATAGCCCTGAATAGTTTAACTACTCAGGGCTATTGGTATCTCTCTAATGAAATTTAGAGAGATTATATTGGCTCCCCTCAAGTGTGGAAGCTTTAAATTTATCTCCATATCAGATGCGCTTTATTATATAGAAAAAGACCAAATTGTCAATTATACAGTCGATTCAGAGATAAAGTTAGAGGAAAAATGCCTGCACTACGAAGCTTGAATATGATTTTTAAAGCGAAGAAGTGTCCGCTTTGTCCACTATTTTCAACCCAAGAAATACATAACTATTTGATATACAATCAATTAGCCATGTCGAGGCCGCTAGGGGTAGACATTCTTTAAATAGGTGCCTAATTTTTTCCTAGATTACAATATCGTTTTAAATATTTTTAAGAAATCGCTTAATATCGTTATGATTTCCTGCAAGCACAAACTCCAACAGATCGCCATTCCACCTAAAAAGAATCCTAGACTTAATTCCTTTGCGTATCTCCCAAAAGTCTCCCCTCAGGCGCCTCAAGCCGACACCCTTATGAATGCTTCGATCTTGGGATAGCATATCGATTAATTGAATAGAAACTTCCTTTATCTTTTCTTTTTCTTTCTCAGAAAAAAACTTAATCGATCGCTTAAATGAAGGCTTGAATTCAAATCTCATAAATTCTTCAAATATGATTTAGCACTCTTTACATCTGAAACGCGTTCGCCTTTTTCTTCAACTAATTTCTCAATCTTAGTCCATTCTTTTGCTGTATATGGAGATTTAGCTGTAATTTTACAGGG
>JAQUUP010000034.1 GCA_028693815.1 Candidatus Omnitrophota bacterium | reverse complement strand
GCTGAAAAAACCGATGATCGGGCTTGGCGACTTCCAAGTTATCCCGAGCTAAAAGATCATCTGAAATCTCAGTATGCGGATCTAAGGAGTACTGGATTACCAAAAGGTGCGGCTGGCACTTGTTCGGCGGCAGAATTCTTGCGTCAATTCGTTGGTGATGCTAAATGGGCGCATCTTGATATTGCTGGGACGTCTTTTGTTGAGGGTTCTGCTCGCAGTTATTTTGGATTTGGCGCAACAGGATCTGGGGTTCGATTATTAACAGACGTTATTAAAAATTAGAAATTTAAAAGACGGAAACTTATTATGAAATTTCGGATAGAACATGATAGCTTAGGTTCAGTTAAAGTGCCTTTGAAGGCATTGTATGGAGCTCAAACAGCGCGTTCTTTAGAAAATTTTAATATTGTCGATGATCGTTTTTCATCTGACTTTATTAAATCATTGGTTATCGTTAAAAAGTCTGCTGCAATGGCAAACAAGGAACTCGGCGTTCTTTCTGCAAAAAAGATGGATCTTATTGTTCGCGCATGCGATGAAATTCTTGATGAGAAATTTAATGATCAATTTCCACTTTCAGTTTGGCAAACAGGCAGCGGCACGCAAACCAATATGAACGTGAATGAAGTTATTGCAAATAGAGCTATTCAGCTTGCTAAAGGAAAGATTGGAACTAAAAATCCTGTTCATCCGAACGATGACGTTAATATGTGCCAATCTTCAAATGATGTTTTTCCGACAGCTATGCATGTCGCAACAGTTATTGCAGCAACTCAAAGCTTGTTGCCGGCCCTTAAAAATCTTCAAAAAGAATTCTTAAAGAAATCAAAATCATTTTCTAAAATTGTTAAAATTGGACGTACTCATTTAATGGATGCTACGCCTTTAACCCTAGGCCAGGAGTTTTCTGGATATGCACAGCAATTGCTAAACGGGATCAAAGGAATCGAAGGATCTTTGCCGAGAGTAAAAGAGCTTGCCTTAGGAGCGACAGCTGTTGGCACAGGATTAAATGCGCATCCAAAATTTTCAAAAATAGCAATAAGAAATATTTCAAAATTAACTAATATTTCTTTTAAGTCTGCACCCAATAAGTTTGAGGCAATTGCAGCGCATGATGCTCTTGTGGCCTTAAGTGGTGCCTTAAAAGGTGCAGCTGTCTCTTTAATGAAAATCGCTAATGATATTCGTTTTCTTTCATCAGGACCGCGATGCGGCATTGGCGAGCTTATTTTGCCAGCTAATGAACCTGGAAGCTCCATTATGCCCGGAAAGGTCAATCCAACTCAGTGTGAAGCCATGACAATGGTTTGTGCGCAAATTATAGGCAACGACACAACCGTTTCTATTGCAGGGGCAAGCGGAAATTTTGAGCTAAATGTTTTTAAGCCAGTTATTATCTTTAATGTTTTGCAGTCAATCAAAATCTTATCAGATGCGTCGACGAGTTTTAGGGAAAAATGTATTTGCGGTATTAAGCCAAACCTTGAAAAAATTAAAGATAATTTGAATAATTCTTTAATGCTGGTAACGGCTTTGAATCCTGTTATTGGTTATGATCAAGCTGCTAAGATTTCTCAAAAAGCTTATAAAGAAAATATTTCGCTTAAAAGTGCTGCAATTCAGCTTAAGATTTTAAGTGAAAAAGAATTTGATCGAATTGTTGACCCTAAAAAGATGACTTCATCAAAACAATAGGAGGGGTTTTAGACTATGATGGATACAATTTTAACAATTTTGATTTTGCTTATTTTTGCTGCCCTTATCATTATTCCTGCCTATTTAGCTACAAAAAAAATGCGTAAGAAATAAAATAAATTTAAGTGTTCTGAATGAGAAATTTTGGGGTATTTTCGCGCATCAGGATTAATTTACCTTTAGCAAACAGCTTCAATCAATTGATTTACGTTATCTGAAAGATTTCGTAAATCATTTTTTTATTTAAATTCTGATACAATTCCAGAAATAGAGGCTTTGGCGTCTCCAAAGAGCATGCGGGTGTTTTCGTTAAAGAAAAGTTTGTTGGGGATACCGGCAAATCCTGCCGCCATTGATCGCTTAAGCACAAAAACAGTCTTTGCTTTGTAGACTTCAATGATCGGCATTCCATAAATTGGGCTTGATTCGTCATCTTCTGCTGCAGGATTAACAACATCGTTCGCACCAATTACAATACATACGTCAACACTATTCATGGTTGGATTAATATCGTCCATTTCAACTAATTGGTCATAAGGTACATTTGCTTCGGCAAGCAAAACATTCATGTGTCCAGGCATTCGTCCTGCAACAGGATGAATTGCATATTTTACATCAGCGCCATTTTTTTCTAATAATTCTCCAAGTTCTCGAACAACATGTTGAGCTTGGGCAACTGCAAGACCATAACCAGGGGTGATGACAACAGATTGGGCGGCCTCAAGTATTAGGTAGGCATCTTCAATGGTGATTGGATTTATTTCGCCTTCAGTTTCAGAGGATTGGTCCTTAACGCCAGAGCCGAACCCACTAAAAAGAACATTGGATAAAGAACGGTTCATAGCTTTACACATAATTCGCGTTAAGATAATTCCACTGGCACCAACAAGTGCACCAGCAACAATCAAAATATTATTTTGAATGACAAATCCAGCGGCACAAGCAGCTAGTCCAGAATAGCTATTTAAAAGAGAAATAACAACTGGCATATCGGCGCCTCCGATTGGAATGACAGAAGAGATGCCTAATATAAAAGAAAGTGCAATAATAAAAAGGAAAGTTGAATATGAGGTTTGTGGGCTGATAATCAAGATTATTCCAGAAAAAAGAAGGGCAATTAAAATGCCGAGATTTATCATCCTTTGTCCATCAAAAAGAATTGGCTTTGAAGGAAAGATGCCTTTTAGCTTTCCCCAAGCAACAATGCTACCAGTAAATGTAACTCCTCCAATTAAAACAGTTAAAAAAACTGTTATAATTGTTAAAGTTTCAAATGTTTGAGAGCAGTGATAAACAGCCCACCCAACCAAAAGGCTTGCAATGCCGCCGAATCCATTTAAAAGTGCTACCATTTCTGGCATAGCCGTCATGGCAACAAGGCGAGCTGCGAAGATTCCAATCATTGATCCGAGGACAATCCCTAAGACAATCCATTGAAAGCTTAATCCTTTTGTTAAAAGTGTGGCAACAATGGCCAGAAACATGCCGATTGCAGAAATCAAATTTCCTTTACGTGCCGTTAGAGGGGAGCTAAGCATCTTTAGGCCAATGATAAAAAGAATGGCCGCAGCAATATAAGATAAATTTATGATAAATGCAGTATTCAACAATTCCTCCAAATTATTTCTTTTTCTTAAACATAGCAAGCATGCGATCGGTTACAAGATATCCGCCAACAACATTAATTGTTGCAAAAATAACAGCCAACGTTCCCAAGACGGTACTTATCATATTTCCGTCCGTTCCAGCAGAAATCAGAGCTCCCACTAGCGTAATGCCAGAGATAGCATTAGATCCTGACATTAATGGCGTATGAAGAGTCGATGGAACTTTGGAAATAAGTTCAAACCCTAAGAAAATCGAAAGGGCGAGAATAAACAAAAGAAAAATAAGAGTGTTGATGTCGATCATAATTTAAAGCATTTCATTAACAATTGACCCGTTATATGTTACGAGGCAGCTTTTAATGATCTGATCGTCAAGATTCAGATCAAACATTTTTGTTTCTTTGTTCCAGAATTCTTTAATTAAATTATAAAGATTATTAGCGTACATTTCGCTCGCGTCAGGAGCAACAAAGGAAGGTAGTTTTGCTAATCCGACAATCTTAACATTGTTTATAATTTTTATTTTATTGATTTCAGATCCGCTGACATTTCCACCGGATTCAACTGCCATGTCGAGAATGACACTTCCAGGCTTCATTTGGCTAATCATTTCATCAGTGATAATTAAAGGTGCTGTTCTGCCAAAAACTTGGGCGGTTGTAACGATAATATCAGAAATTGAGCAAATTTTTGTCATTTGATCGCGCTGTTTTTTTATTTGTTCATCTGTTAGCTGTTTCGCATAACCATCTTTAGTTTTTTCAGTTTCTCCAATATCAATTTTAATGAATTTTGCACCTAAAGATTGAATTTGCTCGGCAACCTCTGGTCGCGTATCAAAGGCTTCGACGCGTGCGCCAAGTCGTTTGGCCGTTGCAATCGCTTGAAGACCGGCAACGCCAGCGCCAACAATAAAAACGCGTGCTGGCGAAATTGTTCCAGCAGGGGTTATCTGCATGGGCAGCACTTTTTGACTTTCTCGAGTCGCAATAATAACCGCAACGTAACCAGCCAAGCTTGCTTGAGAACTTAATGCATCCATTTTTTGTGCGCGTGTAATTCGCGGAATGAGTTCCATGCTGATTGCACTAATATTTTTCTTAGCAAGTAATTTGATAAGATTTTTTTCTTTAAACGGATTTAGAAAACTGATATAAATGCTTTGTTCTTTGAGAGAAGAAATTTCTTCCTCAGATGGTTTGTCTAGACGAAGAATAATATCGCAAGAGGACAGAATAGCCTTAGAATTATCCATAATTTTCGCGCCAGCTTTTTCATAAAGACTATCTGAAGCGAAAATAGAATCGCCAAGCCCTTTTTCAATTAAAACATTGAATCCAAGCTTAGTTAGTTTTTCAACAGAAGAGGGTGTTGCAGCGACACGCTTTTCATTGTTGTTCAATTCTTTAGTAATGCCAATGTTCATATATTTATAAAATTCCTTTTTTAAGTTATCTCATCTTAACAAAAACAAAAATTAAGCGCAAGAATTATTGGTCTTTTCTTGATAATAAGTCAGGTGAATCTTGACATTCTTTTTGCATACGTATATAGTAAGGTCAAATAAAAGATAAAATTCTTTAAAGGGTAAGGTTTTTTTGTTAAAATCATCCAAACTTATTTTGCATAATGGAAAAGTTGTTGAGGCGCATGACGATACCGTTAAAGTTATGATTCAAAGCGCTTCGGCTTGTTCCAGCTGTCATAGCAAGGATGCGTGTCCTGTTTCTGAGACAGAGCAAAAGGTCATTGAGATTAAGAATACAACTGAAAGCTTTTCTCCGGGAGATGATGTTATTGTCTATTTTGAGCAGGCCATAGGTTTTCATGCTCTTTTCTTGGGATATCTTTTTCCTTTTATTATTCTTTTTTCTGTTCTTTTAATATCTTTTTCGCTGACAGGAAAAGAATTAGTATCTGGAATTCTTGCTCTATTTGTTTTATTACCCTATTATCTAGGTCTATATTTATTTCGGGATAAGATTAAAAAGTCATTTCTATTTAAAATTGTAAAAAAAGACATATGAATTCTATCATTCTTTATACTATTACATCGCTTTGCTCTATTAGTATCCTCGCTGGTGTGATTCTTTATTATATTGCTAAGAAATTCAAAGTTGTTGAAGATCCTCGAATTGATGAGGTTAACGAAGTTTTGCCTGGAGTTAATTGCGGTGGTTGCGGTTATGCAGGGTGTCGAAATTTTGCAGAGGCTTGTGTGAAAGCAAAGGACTTGGATACCTTATTTTGTCCTGTTGGTGGAAATAAATGCATGAATGAGGTTGCAAAAGTTCTTGGTATTGAAGTGGTCGAGAAAGAGGCTATGGTTGCTGTGGTTCGCTGTAATGGATCCTATCAAAACAGACCTCGAACAAGCATTTATGATGGAACAACTTGGTGTAAAATTGTTCATAATTTATATGTAGGCGAAACTGGATGTTCCTTCGGGTGCTTGGGTTTAGGAGATTGTGTTAAGTCTTGTAAATTTGATGCTATTTCTATCGATGAAGTAACAGGACTCCCTGTTGTTGATGAGAAAAAATGTGTTGCTTGTGGCGCTTGCGTTAAAGCTTGTCCGAGACTGCTTATTGAGTTGCGCTTAAAAGGAAAAGCGAATCGACGCATTTTTGTGAGTTGTTCAAATACAGAAAAAGGTGGCATTGCTCGAAAAAATTGTGTAGCTGCTTGTATTGGTTGTGGCAAATGTGTTAAGGTCTGTCCTTTTGGTGCAATTGAGATGCGAGAGAATTTGGCATATATTGATTATAAAAAATGTAAGCTTTGCCGAAAATGTGTAACTGAGTGTCCGACTAAAGCAATTCATGAGATTAATTTTCCGCCGAAACTATCAAACCCAAAATTAGCGGATGAAATAAAAGTAAAAGAAATAAAGTCATGAGCGTGTATAAAAATTTAAAAACATTTCCAGTGGGCGGAATTCATCCCGAAGATCATAAACTTTCTGCGGCTAAGGCGATTGAATTTTTAAAGATTCCTGATATTATTTCGATTCCTGTTTCTCAGCATTTGGGTGCACCAGCAAAACCAATTGTTCAGATTAATGATCGCGTTAAAGTCGGTCAGGTTATTGCTGAAAGCGGTGGATATGTTTCAACGAATATTCATGCAAGCGCGTCTGGTATTGTGTCAAAAATTGATAATGTTATGGATGCAAGTGGATATAAAAGATTAGCGATTACGATAAAAGTTGAGGGCGATGATTGGTTTGAAGGTATTGAGTTAAGTCCAGATATTAAAAAAGAAATTATTCTTTCTAAGGAAGAAATTATTGCGAAACTTCAAAAAGATGGCATCGTTGGATTGGGTGGAGCAACGTTTCCTATCCATGTTAAATTAACGCCGCCGAAGGGAAAGATAGCTGACATTCTTTTAATTAACGGTGTTGAGTGTGAGCCTTTTTTGACATCAGATCATCGTTTGATGATCGAGAAAGGCGAAGAGATTCTAATTGGAACGCAAATTATTATGCAAGCTCTTGGCGTATCAGAATCATTAGTCGGTATTGAGTCAAATAAACCTGATGCGATCGAACATCTTTCAAAACTTGCAAAGAATTATAACGGAATTTGTATCGTGCCTTTAAAGGTACAATATCCGCAAGGCGCAGAAAAGCAATTAATTGAAGCTTTGACTTCTCGTCAAGTTCCCATTGGAGGACTTCCAATTGATGTTGGCGTTGTTGTTCAAAATGTTGGAACAGCTTTTGCTGTTTACGAATCAATCCAAAAAAATAAACCTTTGGTTGAGCGCGTTGTTACAGTGACAGGAAAAAATGTTCAGAATCCATCTAATTTTCTTGTTCGCTTTGGCGTCCCTATTTCAAATTTGATTGAAGCAGCAGGGGGGCTTCCAAATGAAACCGGTAAAATTATTAGCGGTGGGCCAATGATGGGAAAAGCACTAAATACACCCGATGTTCCTGTTACCAAGGGAACATCAGGAATTTTGCTGATTTCAGAAGCTGAATCAAAAAGGGGGGAAGTTTTAAACTGTATCCGTTGCGCAAAATGTGTTGGACATTGTCCTCTAGGATTAGAGCCTTATTTGCTTATGAGTTTAGTTGAGAAAGGATTTTATGATCAAGCGCAACAAGAACAAATTCTAAATTGTTGCGAGTGTGGAAGCTGTGCTTTTACGTGTCCAGCAGATAGGCCTTTACTAGATTATATTCGTCTTGGAAAATCAATCATTAATCAACGTTTGCGCGAGAAGAGTCCGAAATGATCAATAAAAAACTAGTTGTTTCTTTATCTCCACACACTTATGGAAAAGATTCCGTAACGCGTATCATGTATGATGTTTTGATTGCGCTTGTGCCAGCGTTTCTTGTTTCTATATATATGTTTGGTTTTGGAGCGTTACGCGTAACATTAATTGCAATTTTTTCATCGGTTTTATTTGAGTATCTTATTCAAAAATTTATGCTCAAAGTTAAGCCAACAATCAACGATGGATCTGCTATTATTACAGGTCTCTTGCTGGCGTTTAATGTCCCGAGTAATTTACCTTGGTGGATGATTATCGTTGGTAGCTTTGTTGCTATTGGGATTGCTAAAATGTCTTTTGGTGGACTCGGTAATAATCCTTTTAATCCAGCGCTTGTTGGACGCGTATTTTTATTTGTTTCTTTTCCCGTTGCAATGACAAGTTGGCCAGTGCCGATTGTGACGCGTTTTAAATTGATTGATGCGGTTACATCTGCAACGCCACTGTCTATTGTGAAGGAAGGGCTAAAAAATAATATTGCAGCATCTGAGTTGGCTTCAAAACTTCCGAGTTATGCAGATTTATTCTTTGGAAATCTCGGCGGATGTATCGGAGAGGTTTCTGCGCTCGCACTTCTTTTGGGTGGAATCTATTTGATTTATCGAAAAGTGATTAGCTGGCATATTCCAGTTGCGATGATTGGTGCGGTGGCATTATTTTCAGGCATTCTTTGGGGGCTTAATCCTGAAAAATATATGGACCCAATGTTTCAGATTTTAACCGGTGGCGTTTTTCTTGGAGCGATTTTTATGGCCACTGATATGGTCACATCGCCAATGACACCTAAGGGTATGATTATTTTTGGTATTTTGATAGGTTTGATTACTGTTGTGATCCGCGTATTTGGTGCTTATCCAGAAGGAGTTTCTTTTGCAATTTTAATTATGAATGCTTTTGTTCCGCTTATTGACAAGTTTTGTAAACCGCAAAAATACGGTGTCGTAAAGGTAAAAAATGGCTAAGAGAGAATCTAATTTTATTAATATGGTTTCAACGCTTTTTATTATTGCGCTCATTTCATCGTCATTGCTAGGCGTTGTTTACGAACGGACTAAGGGGCCAATCGCAAAAGTTGCACTCGACAAAAAGACAAAAGCTATTGCGCAGGTTGTTCCCGCTTTTGACAACAATCCTCTTGAGGATACCCGCATTATTGATATCGATGGTGAGGCTGTCACTGTTTACTTTGCTAAAAAACAAAATAAAATTGTAGGTCTTGCCATTGACACATTTACTCTTAAGGGTTTTTCAGGTTTGGTTCGACTGATGGTTGGTATTTTACCGGATGGAACAATCAAAAATATTGTTGTTCTTTCAGCGAATGAAACGCCTGGTTTAGGCGATAAGATTCAAAAAAGCAAATCAAATTTTTCTGATCAATTTAACGGAAAGAATCTTGACCGTTTTACCCTCAAGGTTAAGCAAGACGGGGGAGATGTTGACGCCATTACGGCGGCAACAATTAGTTCTCGTGCTTTTTGTGATGCGGTTCAGCGTGCATATGAAATATATTTACAGGAAATTAAGAAATGAATCAGTGGCAAAATTTTATTAAAGGATTTTTAAAAGAAAACCCCGTTTTTGTTTTACTTTTAGGACTTTGTCCAACTTTGGGTGTTACAACATCTGCGATGAACGGCCTTGGCATGGGGATTGCCACTGCATTTGTTTTGGTTATGTCAAACCTTGTTATTTCCTTAATAAAAGATCTAATTCCCGATAAGGTTCGCATTCCATCTTTTATTGTTGTTATTGCTTCATTTGTTACTGTCGTAGATCTCGTTATGGCCGGATACTTACCGGCATTACACGCACAACTTGGAATCTTTATTCCGTTGATTGTTGTTAACTGCATTGTTCTGGGACGCGCTGAAGCCTTTGCTTCTAAGAATAATATTTTCAGTTCAATTATAGATGGTCTTGGTATGGGGCTTGGCTTTACTTTTGCTGTTACTCTTTTAGGTGCTATTCGAGAAGCTTTAGGTGCAGGATCAATTTTTGGATTTAAATTTCTTACAAGCGATGGCATTCTTGTTTTTGCGATGGCTCCAGGTGCGTTTATCGTTTTAGGGTATTTGATTGCTTTAGTTAATCGACTTAACAAGGGAACTAAATAATGCAATATATTTTAATCATTATTTCCGCAGTTCTTGTGAACAATATTGTTTTAGCGCAGTTTTTAGGGATTTGTCCTTTTCTAGGTGTTTCAAAGAAGTTGTCAACAGCCGTTGGAATGGGGGCAGCAGTTTTATTTGTTATGACGCTTGCAACAATTGTTACATATTTGATTCAGAACTATATTTTAGTTCCACTCAAGATTGATTTTTTACAGACTGTTATTTACATTCTTGTTATCGCAGCCTTAGTGCAAATGGTTGAGCTGATATTAAAGAAGGTAAGTCCTGCGCTTTATCAAGCTCTTGGAGTTTTCTTGCCGCTTATTACAACAAATTGCACAATCCTTGGCGTTGCTATTCTTGTTGTTCGAAAAGATTATAATTTAATGGAAAGTACAGTTTTTGCTATTGCTAATGCTATTGGTTTTACGCTTGCTATTGTTATTTTCTCATCAATTCGAGAGCGACTAGAGCTCTTAGACATACCTGAATCCATGAAAGGCGTTCCCATCTCGCTTATTGTTGCTGGGCTTCTTGCGCTAGCTTTTATGGGTTTTGCAAATATTGTATAGTTTTTATTTTAAAGGAGATTCTGATGAATCTATATCTGAATTGTACGCTTGCCTTGATTGCACTGATTAATCCGATTAGTAAAATCTTTATTATTTCAACTTTTTCCCAAGAAACAAAAAAGGGTGAGCTTAATCGTGTTATTATTAAATCCACGATTATTGCCGCAGCTATCTTAATATCGTTTACGTTAATTGGAGATTTTCTTTTAAAAGCAATTTTTCGAATTGATATTTATTCTTTACAAATTGTTGGTGGTTTTATTCTTTTATTTCGCGGATTTCAAGCTTTAAATAAAGGTTTGTTTTTTGAAACAACTGCCAATCAAAAGCTAGAGGATGCTTCGATTGTTCCTTTGGCATCACCTATGATTGCAGGCCCTGCGACCATTACAGCGGCCGTATCTTTTCCGTCTCAATATGGAATGTTGGTAACTTTAGTCTGTATTGTTATTGCTGTTGCAATTAATTTTTGTGTTATGTTTTATGCACGTGCTATTGGCAAAGTTTTGAAACGATATAATCTTATGGGCGCGCTTATCCGCATCACAGGACTCGTTGTTGCTGCGATTGGCGTTCAGCTTATGTTGGATGGCATATCAGCATATATAAAGATGCATTTTTAATCGCATGAAAAAAATATATTTACTAACAATCATTTCTTTAATTCTTATGACTAATAATTCTTTCGCTGAAAAAACTGAAAAAGCAATATTCGCAGGCGGATGTTTTTGGTGCATGGAATCAGCGTTTGAGTCTATCGATGGCGTTATTGATGTTGTTTCGGGCTATGTTGGTGGGCAAAGTAAGAATCCAAGCTATGCCCAAGTTTCGACAGGAAAAACTGGACACCTGGAGGCCATTGAGATTACTTATAATCCTGCAAAAATTGATTACGCTAAGCTTCTTGATATTTTCTGGAAGAATATTGATCCTACTGATTCTCAAGGACAATTTTCTGACAAAGGAAGTCAATATCAAACGGCTATTCTTTATTTGACGCCGCAACAAAAAGAATTAGCCGAGATGTCAAAAAAACATTTGGGTGAATTGAAAATATTCGACACGCCTATTGCCGTGAAAATTATCGAAGCAGGACCTTTTTATACAGCCGAAGAATATCATCAAGATTATTATAAAAAGAACCCAATTCATTATAATGCGTATAAAGAAGGGTCTGGAAGAAAAAGTTTTTTAGAAAATACCTGGCAACCATACAAGGAAACACCGATTTGTCCACTTTCGTCAAAAAAAACTTTTAATTCAGAAAAAAGCAGCACTGGTAACTTAAAAAAGAAACTTACGCCAATGCAGTACAATGTCACCCAGATGAATGCAACTGAGCCGGCATTTCAAAATGAATATTGGGATAACAAGAAAGATGGAATTTATGTTGATGTTGTTACAGGCAAACCTTTGTTTGCGTCGGTCGATAAGTTTGATTCTGGAACGGGTTGGCCAAGTTTCAAGAAACCTATCGATAAAAATGAAATTATTGAAAAACAAGACAACAGTCTTTTTATGAAAAGGACAGAAGTTAAGGCCAAAGAAAGCGACTCTCATCTTGGCCATGTTTTTTCAGATGGGCCTGAACCAGATGGCCAGAGATTTTGTATTAATTCAGCGGCACTTCGATTTATCCCAAAAGAAGATCTTGAAAAAGAGGGATATGGCCAGTATAAAAATTTATTTTATTGACAAAATATTTTTTATAAATCATAATATGTTTGAGTTAATAGGGAGAGGGAAACTTGAAGCCGTTTGGGTAGAAAGATTTGCTCAGATGGTTTTTTTAGTTTGTACGCCATTATTGCCCTAGTTCTAATCAAAAAGTTTACAACTTCAGAATTAGGGTTATACTCAAAGATTGCGAAAGGAGGTTAAATAATGGCAAAAGGAACAGTAAAGTGGTTTAGTAACCAAAAAGGTTATGGTTTTAT
>JAQUUP010000033.1 GCA_028693815.1 Candidatus Omnitrophota bacterium | reverse complement strand
GGAGGTCATTGAGTCCGCTGACGATTTCCAAAATGTGGAGCCTTCGACTTATAGGCTTGAGCAATATCAAGAGCAGATTAATCTTCAAAAACATAATGCAGAGGTTAGAGAGTTTAAGATTAAGCTTGCAGAGATGAAAAAAGAGCTTGAGGTTCAAGGTCTCGGAGAAGAGATCGAGCAGCTAAAGAAAAGGTGTGAATCTTTTGGAGTAGTCAATTTAGTTGCTATTGAAGAATATGAAGAGCTTCGGACACGTTTTGAATTTTTGACAAAACAACAGAGTGATCTTATTGAAGCAAAAGATGCTTTGCATCAAACGATTAATAAAATTAATCGAACAAGTCGACAAATGTTTGTGGATACTTTTACAAAGGTTAGCGAAGAATTTCGTATTTATTTTCGTATGTTGTTTGGCGGCGGGGAAGCAGATCTTATTTTGGTTGATCCCGACGATGTGCTTGAGTCGGGCATTGATATTATTGCACGCCCTCCTGGAAAGAAATTGCAAAACATTGGCCTTCTTTCTGGCGGCGAGAAAACAATGGCTGCGATTGCTTTGATTTTTGCTGTATTTAAAGTTAAGCCAAGTCCATTCTGCGTTTTAGATGAGATTGATGCCGCGTTAGACGAATCTAATGTTGGGCGATATAGCTATCTATTGCAAGAATTTTCTAAGATTGCTCAGTTTGTTGTTATTACTCATAATAAAAAGACAATTAATTGCGCAAACGTTATGTACGGCATTACGATGCAGGAGCGCGGGGTTTCAAAAATTGTTTCAGTCCGTTTGGCTGATGACGAAAAAGAAGTCCAAAAGGTAGACGAAATTCCAGTTGCTGTTTAAAAAGATTTAAGCGAAAGGATTCTGTTATGGATATAGAAAAAAGACGATGTCTTAGATTTAATCTTCCTGGCCGTGCGGATGTCACATTTGATCGTTCGCCGAGCAGTTGTGTTGTGGCGCGAACGCAAGATTTCTCTCGTCAGGGAATATCCATTGAAACAGAAGACTTTGATATGAAAGATTCAAAAACAGTTCAAATGGAGATTACTCCTGGTTGGGAAACCGATGAGAAATTCTCATTGGAAGGAAATGTTATTTGGCAGCGCATGCAAGGCAATCGATGTGTTTTAGGTGTTTCAATCGAAAAAATGGATGCTCAGAAAAAGAATGATTTACTAGAGCGTAGTTATTATCTTTGGCAAACAATTTCAAATTTAAAATAATGTCTTCTTCGGAAATTAAACGTATTGGGGATTTGTTGGTTACTAAGGGGTTGATTACATCAGATCAACTTAGTGATGCTTTGGAACATCAAAAAACAACTCCCAAGCGCTTAGGAGAAATTTTGATCGACAAAGGATATGTTGATCAGATGGCTTTAGTTCGCATGCTTGCTTCACAGTTCCATTTGCCGTTTGTTTCTTTGGAAGAAGAAGAAATTGATGATAAAGCTCTAGCTGCGATTCCGCCTGCCAAGGCGCGAGAGTGGAATATTTTTCCGTTTCGTCTTCGAGAAGGAGTGCTTACAGTCGCGGTTACAAATCCTTTGGATGTTACGCTTTTTCATGAATTGCGGTATTTGACGGGTTTTAAAATCAATCCTGTAGTCGCCTGTCCTGAAGACATTAATAATTTTACGTCTCGCTATTTTGGCGCAAGTCATAATATTGAAGAGGCTATTTTGGATGCGGATAAGGATGCCTTAGCAAGCACAGGTTCTCAAGTGGCCGATCAAGGAGATGTTGATCAGGCGCCAGTTGTTCAGTTGGCCAGGACTATTATTTCTGATGCGATCAAGCTTCATGCTTCTGATATTCATCTTGAACCTCAACGAAAAGATTTGCGTGTGCGTTATCGCATTGATGGCGTTTTAAAAGAAACGCTGCGTGTTCCTAAAAAAATTCAAATTACACTGACTTCACGCATTAAGATTATTAGTGGTATGGATATAGCTGAAAGCCGCAGACCTCAAGATGGCCGTTTGCAAGTAGAGATGGACAAGAAAAAATACGACCTTCGTGTATCTACTTTGCCAGATGCTTTTGGGGAAAAGATTGTTTTGCGTATCTTGGATAAAGAAAATATTAATTTAACTTTAGAGTCGCTGGGGCTAGATGCGCGAAATTTAAAGTTTTTGCGGGAAGCGGTCAAAACTCCATATGGAATTATTTTGGTTACAGGGCCAACCGGAAGTGGAAAGAGTACTTCCCTATATTGTATGTTGGGGGAGATCAATGATGAAAGCCGCAATATCGTGACTTTGGAAGATCCGATTGAATATGAAATTGATGGCATCAATCAAACGGCAATTAATAATTTAGCTGGTTATACTTTTGCTAAGGGGATGCGCCATATTTTGCGTCAAGACCCGGATGTGATTATGGTTGGTGAAATTCGTGATACAGAAACAGCTGAGATTGCCGTTCAGTCTGCGCTTACGGGTCATTTGGTTTTATCCACTTTGCATACCAATAATGCAGCAGGAGCTGTGATGCGTTTGCTGGATATGGAAGTGGAGCCTTTTTTGATTAGTTCGTCTGTTGTGGCTGTGATTGCGCAGCGGTTGTTGCGCCGATTGTGTTCTCATTGCAAAAAGCCCGCGGTGTTATCTGATAATTTAAAAAAGATGATGGAAGGATATTCTCCAGGTTTTTCACAAAAGAATTTTTTTACTGCCGTGGGATGTGAAAAATGTAATAACATCGGCTATCGAGGACGCACGGGTATTTTTGAGATTATGAATGTCACGCCAGAGATTAAAGATATGATTTTGCGCAAACCCACAGAGCGAGAAGTTGAAGAAGTCGCGATCAGCCAAGGAATGCACTCTTTGCAGAAAAACGCGATTGAAAAAGCGATTGCCGGAGAAACAACACTTGAGGAAGTCGCACGCGTAACCTTTGTTAAAAGGATATAAGATATGAAACAATTTGTTTATACAGCAAAAGACATGGCTGGAAAAGTATTAACTGGTGCTGTTGAGGCTGCTGATCGTCATGCCGCGATACGCATGGTTAGCGAAAAAGAATGTTTTGTTATTAGCATTAAGGAAGTTAATCGTCAAAAAGATCTTTTTCAAAAATCAGTGACTGTTGATACGGTTTTGGCTTTTACCAGAAAGCTTAAAGTCATGCTTGAGTCTGGAATTGATCTTTTGATGGTTCTAAAAATTTTATGGAGCCAGACAGAAGACAAGGCCATGCAACTTGTGGTTAGCGAAATACGTGTACTTTTGTCTAAAGGCGTGCCTTTGGCCAATGCGCTTAAGCGGTTTCCTACGGTTTTTTCTGATACCTATATTAGCTTAGTTGCCGTCGGAGAGCGTGGCGGTGTTTTGGCATTTGCTTTAGATAAAATCATGGATCATCTGATTCGGCAAAAAGGCATTACGCAGAAATTAAAAAAAGCTTTGACGTATCCGACGATTGTTTTTGGTTTAGCTGTTTTGGTCGTCGCTGGAATGTTTTTATTTTTTATTCCGATGTTTGAGGGAATTTTTAAAAAGATGAATGTTGATATGCCTTTTTTGACACAAGTGTTAATTGACATCTCTCATTTTTTTATTAAAACTTGGTGGATATTGCTTGGAATCTATATTATGATACATATAGGATTTAAAAAGTTTCGCAAGAGTCGCAAGGGACGTTATTTGACAGACAAATATGCTTTACGGATACCTGTCATAGGGCAGCTGATTTTTTATGTTTCATTATCACGATTTCTGCATACGTTTTCTGTTCTTTTAGAGAGTGGAGTTTCTTTGATGGATACGCTTCATGATTCGACTCATAGCACGGGTAATCAGTTTTTGAGTGAAAAACTTGCCTCGATTGAGGCGTATCTAAGCAAAGGCGCGCGACTAAGCGATGCCATTGGAAAAATAAAGATTATGCCAGATTTTGCATTAAGCTTAATTACGATTGGCGAGGAGACAGGATCGTTAGCAAATGCCTTAAAAGTTACAGCTACTATGGTTGATGAAGACGTGGATTATCAGATTAATAAATTGACTACGCTCATTGGACCGATTTCTATTATTTTGATTGGTATTTTTGTGGGTGTTGTTTTAGTGGCGATTTATTTGCCAATTTTCTCATTATGGGGTGGGTTAGAAAAATAAAAAATTAAGGTTATAAAATTTTTATAACATACTAAGGAGGAAGAAATGAAAAGACATGGATTTACGTTGGTTGAGATTTTAGTTGTTTTGGTTGTTATTGGTATTTTGATTTCACTTGTTATTCCAAATGCTTTGCGAGCCATTGATATTGCAAATACGCGTTCATGTGCGAATAATATTCGTACTTTGGATTCTGCGATTCAGCTTCATTTTGCTCAGAATCGTACTTGGCCAACTGCTTTAGATGATCTTTGCCCCTTTCTTGATGCAGCGTCTTGTACTGCTGGAGTTAATGTTATGGTCTGTCCTGTAGATGCGACCATTCCTTATACGTTTTTAGTTGATGCAAATAATAATAATAGCTCAATTGATCGAGGATCGGCGGGAGCGGGACATTTTGCGACTTTTCCAGATACGCACAATTAATTTGGTTTTTTATGGTGATTTGATTTCTTGTTAAGATTTAAATTTAGTTGAAATTTATAATATAAAAATATGGTAAAGGTTTAGGAAAAACATGCTCTCAATTTTGTTAGGACATAAAACTGCAAAAATTGCACAATTTCGTTTTAAAGGCAAAAAAATTGCCTTAAGCAAATTGTGCGAGCTTAAGCTTGATAACGATATTTTTCAGGACGGTCAGCTAAAGAATGTTGCGGCCCAAATTAAGGAATTTCTTAAAATTAATCGTATCCGACCGCAAAAATGTGTTTTTTCTTTATCGCATCACGATATTGTTTCTCGCGAGCTTGTTTTACCGCTTTTGCCTCGCCGAGAAGCAGAGGCGATTATTGTGAATGAAATTGAAAAAGCGCCTCGCTTTGCCAGCAATCCTTATGTTTATACGTATCAAATGCATACATATCCATTTGATCATAATACAAAAGTTATTTATTATGTTTTTCAAAAATCGCTTTTACAAACAGCAGAAAAAATATTGCGTCTTTCAGGTTGTCAACCGATTGCTTTTGACATTAGTCCTTTGAGCCTCCTTAATTCTTTTGTTGGATCAAAGGATGAAAAAATTGTGGTTTATATTGATGATAAGCTATCTCATTTGATGGCTTGTCGGGCACAAGAATGCCGATCTACGTATTTATTTAATTCAGGGGCAGAAGATTTGCTGAAGGATTTGGGTTCTGCTGGAGGGAATGGGTTTCGAAGTTTTTCTGGTGACATAAAAAGTCTTTTAAAGAATTTCTACGAAAACGAGAATTCGGAACAACTTCCGATTGTTTTTTGTGGTGAATATTCGCTAAATGGGGACTTTTTCAAGCAGATGACATCTCTAACGGGATATGATTGTTCGCCGCTTGTTTTTGATAAGAAATCAGTGGTTTTATTCAAAAGTATTGACGAGGATGATGTGGTCAGGCATTATGCGCCGGTGGTTGGTGCAATTTTCCGTTTACGTGGTCAAGGACATTATTTTAATATTTTTAATATTTGGGATTTTCGAAAAACTTCCGATTATTTAAAGGGGCTTTGGTTTAAAGTTATTTTTATTGCTCTTGCTTGTTGCGTGGTTGGCGCTAATGTTATTCTACCACGCTTAAAGGAAATGCGAATTTTAGAGGCATCGCAGGCATCTTCATTAAAACAGCTTAGTCTTCTCAGAAACGAAACGCTTGATTTACAACAAAAACGACAAGCATTAGAAGAGTTGAAAACGGCGTTGTTTCGTCAGACACAGGTTTTAAATCAAGTCCGGGCAAAGTCTTGGAGAGATTTGTTCAGCGCATTCAATGACAATATTCCAGATGACATTTGGCTTGAAACGGTATCCTACGATCAGCGGGAAAAAATTCTTGTTAAAGGAGCGGCGTTAGACTTAAATTCTGTTGCGCAGATGATGCAGAAGCTAAAAGCTGACAAACGTTTTTCTAATGTTAATCTAGCATCAACGAATGAGCGTAAAATAAAAGAAATTTTGTTGTATCAATTTTTACTTGAATTTAAGTTTTCTGATGAATCGTTGACCAAGGAATAAAATATGTATCATGAAAGTAAAATTGTTGTTCTATCAAAGTCACTGACTCAGTCTCAAGTGTTAGGGTTTGCGCTAATCTTTTTTTTGATATTGGGATTAGGAGGCTCGTATTATGTTATTTCACAGCGTCAGCAAGAGTTGCAGAAAAATAGTGTTACTAATGTGGCTGAGGTTCAGAAATTAACAGAAGACAAAGAACGTATGGGTACGTATCTTAAGCGTTATGAATCTTCTATTGATGAATTTAAAAAGATTTTGTTTAAACAAAGAGATGTATCCTTGTTTTTAAATGGTATTTCAGATATATCGCAGAAAAACAATGTAAGCGTTGTTTCGATAAAGAATTTACCTGAAAAGACGATTGCTATTAATAATCAGAAAGTGAACAAGGGAAATTTGGGAAATCTTTTTTCGAAAAAAGACTTATCGATGATAATCGCGGTTACGCCACTTAAGATTAGCATTGAAGGAAAGATCGACGATGTTCTTTCCGTTTTAGGAGCTCTTGAGCAAACAAAGCAGTTGCTGACGATTAGTCAGTTTGATTTTAAGACAAGGGATTATCCTCGGATGAATGTGGATTTTCAGATCAATTTATATGGCTTGGGAGACAAAGACTCTAATGAATAATTATTATAAAGAACTGCGCTTATGGATTATGTTTTTTATTGTCATCGGATTTCTTGGTCTTTGTGGTGGTGGATGTGATCAAGGAATAGCGTTGATGAAAAAAGTCGTTGCTCCTGCTGCACCTGTAGCGGCACAGCAGGTCAGCATGGTAGATGAAGACGAGGATGTAGATTTTTCTATTTTAACGCGCGCTGAAAATGTGCGTCTTAAGCGAAACTTTTTTAGACCTTTAATCGGCCCTGGATCTTTAAAGGAAGAAAGGGCGCTGGAGGCAGGACTGGATCCAGATGCAAAGGTCGGATTGCCACAAATGACAACCCCAGAGGTTTTAGGCCTTGTTTTAAAAGGTGTCTTGATGGCTGAGGAGCCGATTGCTTTTGTTAGTTCGCCGGAAGATGATTTTGTTCTGCGTGCTGGTGATTTTATTGATACCATGAAAGTAGAAGATATTAGCGCTGGGGAGGTTGTTTTCTTGCTTGAAAACGGACAGATAGCTATTTTAAGTAATATTAAGGAGGAATAATAATGACAAAACGGATGGGTTTTTTGGTTTGCGTGATTTTATGCGCGTGTTTTTTTGTACTTTATCAAGGCAATGGCGTTGTTGTGAGTGCTCAAGATAATAATGTAGATCAGTTTAGCGATATTGTTAACGACCTTGAGCAAGAGATTATTAGTTCTCGTCAAGCGCAACCGGCCTTAGAGGATACTTTGGATGAGGAAGCCGCTTTTGATGAGCAAGCTGCTTATGATGAGCAAGATGCTTATGGTGAGGAAGATGCTTATGATGAGGAAGCCGCTTATGATGAGCAAGATGCTTATGATGAGGAAGCTGTCTATGATGAGCAAGATGCTTATGACGAGGAAGAGGCCTATAATGAAGAAGATTCTTTTAATCGAGGATATTTGTATAAATCGGCTGAGTCTTCAGAGTCTGCTGAGATTGAACCAGAACCTATTGAGACAAAGGAAGCAAAAGTTTTTATTCCTTCACCAAAGATTATAAGAACGTCGAGTCATCCCATAGAAGTTTCGCCTAGTGTTTCCGGTCCTGAGTGTATCACATGCGATCTTCCATCTAAACCGACGGAGAGCGATCTCGTCCGTGTTGATGCGAGCAGCAAGCGCTTGGCCAAGCTTGAAAAAGCTGGCGAGAGGATGACTATTGATTTTAAGGAATCTGAGCTTGATAAGGTTTTTCGTCTTTTTTCGGAGTGGGCTGGGATTAACATTATTCTTGATCCAAAGTTAAAAGATGTCATGGTCACAGTCCATTTAAAAGATGTCACATTGACAGAGGCCATGGATATTGTTCTAAATTCGTATGGCCTAAAACAAGCTGAGGTAGGGGATTCTATTTTTGTTGCGTCTAGCGACAGAATTAATTCAATGGACTCGGTTACCAAGGTCATACAGCTTAAGAACATTAAGGCCAAGAACGTTGAGAAATTACTAAAAGATATTGTTAAGTCTTTGGCTTCTGATGAAGAGTCAAATGCGATTGTGATTACAGGCACACCTTATGAGATTGAGGAAGCATCAAGAATTGTTGCGAAAGTTGATCGACCTCAAAAGCAAGTGCTTTTGACCACCCAGATTTTAGAGGTTAACTATAGCTCTGATAAAGAGATTGGTGTTGATTGGAATGATTCAACGTCTATTAGTTTTCAGGAAACAAAGAATCTTGGCCAGATTGCGGATGGAGCTACGATAACTAGTCAACCTCCTCCGCTTCATATTTATAGAATGGGGCGTACTGCGCTCAAGTTTGACCTAACAATTAAGCATCTTTTGAGTACGGGCAAGGCCAAGCTTTTAGCAAATCCAAAAATTACGGCTGTTAATGGCAAAGAAGCGCATATTTTTATTGGAGATTCTATTCCTTACGAGGTTACAACCATTTCAGGGGGAGCGACTTCAACCGAGGTACGTTTTACAGAAGCAGGGGTAAAGCTAGCTTTGACGCCTTCGATTATTGAAGATGATTATGTGGTTGTGACCGTGGCTCCTGAGGTCAGTTTTATCGCTGGCTGGAGAGGCACAGACGATCAATATCCTTGGGTGCGTACGCGGCGAGCGGAGGCCAGTATGCGAGTCAAAGATGGCGAGACATTTATCTTAGGAGGCCTGATCAGTGAAGACGATAAGGTCAATAATTATAAATTTCCATTTTTAGGCGACATCCCGATATTGGGAAATCTTTTTAAATACGAAAAAACAGAAAAAGATAAAAAAGAGATCATTATTACTGTTACTCCGCAGATTATTGTCAATTAATTTTTGGTGTTATTTCTTACCCCGCCACAGAAGTTTCTTCTCTGGCGGGGTTTGTTGTTTTTTTTCATTGTTTTTTCTCGCTTTTTATTGATATTTCACCTTTTGTCGACGAGACAGTAAAGACTTAAGAAAGCGCTTTCATAAATTCTTATTTTTGACCATTTTTCTGTGTTTTATATACTATACTTATTATAGATAAAGGATTTTAATTCAGCACTTAATTGTGTTGACGAAAGGAGATTGTTATGGGTATTTTTACGCGCTATTTTAAAGTTTCGAATCAAGGTTTTACTCTTTTGGAGGTTCTTGTGAGCGGAATTATTTTAGGCATTATTTCTTTTAGCACTTATACGGTGTTTAATAATTTCTCATCTTCTCAGGTTCGTTCGCAAGATAGAATTGTTGCGGCCGACGCGGTCACTTCTCAATTCGAAAATATTAAAAGAGGCGTAGAAAGCAATCCTGCTACTTTTTCAACTTTAACGTCAGATCCAAACTGGATTCCTATTAATGTCCCTAATTATCCTGCTGGCCATTTTCAACAGCGCGTTACGTATACTCCAAATACACCGCAAGCGAATATCACTCAGGTTGTTGTTGAGCTTCAGTGGACAGATCAAAAAGGGGCCACGCAACAGTCAAGCAATGTTTTTTCCCTTTCTGAGCCCTCAAGTTTTGTTTTTGGAGATATTATTGGTACAGTGTTTGATAATACAAATCCCGCTAGTCCTGTGCCATTGCAGAATGCTGTAGTAAGAATTGCAAATGCACCCGCTGCTGCGCCGTGGGTCGTAAACCAGTTTGTTCGAACAGATCCGTCTGGCAATTATAGTTTTAAGAATTTGCAGGGTCGAAATACTCTTCCGGTTGGTAATGGTTATCGCCTAAGGGCGAGCTTTACTGGACTTCAGACATTGACGCAACCTCAGGCTCCAGCTGCCGCGATTAATTTGCCTGATATTCCAGATATTGTCCAAGATTTTTATTTGGTTCCATCAAGAGCTACCATCAGTGGAAGGTTAGTTGATTCTTCTAATAATCAGGGTATCGCGGGAAGGAGTGTTTCTCTTGATACACACACGACTCCTGTTGATCACGATGTATTGCAAACAGATGCTCAGGGCAATTTTAGTTTGAATATCAGTAACTTTAGTACAACTGTTACTCAGAGATGTTATACGGTGGCAACGGGTTCTGCTGATACCGCTTTGGTTGATTTTCCTTCGTATTTCATTCAAGGGGGTCAAGGATTTGTGGGTAATTTTTGTGGTCAGAAATTTGCAAAGGGATGGTCTTCATCTGTGTTGGGTAATAACCCTGCACCTGCAATGTCTTTATGTCCTGCTGCAATAGGCAATCCTTGGTTTGGCTCAGTAGCAACAGAAGCCGAAATGGACATGAACGGTGATGCAACGCGAGGCATATGTGTCAGTGCTGGAGATAATGTTAATTTAGGGGATATTACCCTTGAGCCAATACAAGATTTTTCAACGTTGATGATTACTGTTGATGTTGCAGCGATTTCTTTACCTGCTATAACTCCTAATTCAGATGTGCTGGTTAAGGTTCAATGGGGCGATGGTAGTCCTTTTGCAGAGCTGACGACTCCATTTACTGGGGCTTCAACTTATAATCTTTCTATTCAAGTTCCATGGTTAGACTTAATTGGCGTTGATCCTAATTATATGTTTACACAAGCTTTTCTTAATGCTAATGTGGGAGCCTGTTGTGGGGCTCTTGGTGAACAGGATATTGCTTTTAAATCCGAGAAGACAGCCGTTGTTATTGATTCTGCGCTAGAATCAGTTGTTTTGGATATTGATGATGATCCAGGAAGCCTTTGTGGGGATGCAAATGGAAGCCTTTCTAATCTTGAGACAGGTGCTCCATTTGGCTCAGCTGATTGTAGAGTTACAATCACAGGGCAGACATTTGGGGTATCTCTAGAGGCTGAAGGTTGCAACTGGTCTTTTCATTGTTGCCCGACGTGTCCGGATAATTTAATACCAGAAAAGGGTGTGGCGTTGCAAGATACGTATAAAATTGATTTTAATAAAGCTGCGTATTACGAAAGATCATCGTGTGGTATTTGCGCGTGGCCGCATAAACCAGTAGAAGTTTTGAGTATTGCGCCGAATACGATTCTTTATGATGGATCAGGTACTATTATCGGCAAACAAATTAATTCTACGCCAGTTCCTCACAATGTCGGTCTTTACAGAAAAGGATATGGAACAATCTCTGGTCAGGTTGTTGATCAAGACGGGAATCCTGTTTCCTTTGCTGAGGTTAGTCTAGAGCCGTATTGTAGCAGTGGCAATGATACGCACGGAGAGCCGATTTTTGAAACTACAGCAGATATTCAAGGGTTTTATAGTTTTGGGTTTGAAGATCTTAATGGAAATGGAACTATTGATTTGGATGAAAAAGTAGTTGAAACTTGGCCGCCAAATAATAATTTCAATAATTTGCCGGCATCGGTGAAGCCTCACATGGTTAACGAAAATGCTAGACATAGAGTGAGAGCGACAGGCACAAGAGGGTCAGAAACAAAATCAGGTTCTACTGGAAATATTCTTCTTAATAAAGATCAAGATAAGCTACATGTTAAGGTTACAATTACATTTATTGGAGAGGTTTGATGATAAAAAATAGACGTGGATTTACTTTAGTTGAGATGCTTGCTTCAGCGATTACAATTGGAATCCTGTCTGCGATGATGTATTCGATTTTTTTAGGAGCATGGATTAGTTTCGAGACTGAAATTACGCGTATTGATTTGGCCCAAGAAGCTTCAAGGATTTTGAGCGTTATTGAAGAAGATGTTATGGAGTCTTTAAGCTTAGCTGTTAATGGGGGAAATTTAACGATTAACTTTCCGCCTCCCTTGCTTACAGATCCTACAGATCCATCATCTCCTCCGATTTTTGCAGGTACTTTTGGAACGGGAAATTTTCCGGAAAGCCAAGTTGATTATCAGTTGGCTGTGACTCCCTTGTCCGCGCCAGATTTAACTTTGACAAGGGTGGGGCAGACAACTGGCACTAGCACAGTGCTTTCTCAAAGGGTTGATGCAAATACTAATTTTGTCTTAGAGAATAATCCAGCTTTTGTTAATGGGTTTATTTTGACAGTAAATTTAGATTTAAGGGATCAGGTGTTTAGACAGGTGGTTTCATATCAACAGACGAAGGAGATTGTGGCACGTAATTGATAAAAAAGTTTATTAAAAAAGAGGCTTGGAGGTTAAGGATGAAAAATAAAATGATAAAACAAAAAAAGGGAATGGCGCTTGTAGGTGTACTTCTTGTCATGCTTTTTTTAGGAGTGTTAATGATGATGGCTTTTTTTAGCGCGAGCGCGTACACAACAAGCTCAATTGTTCAAGAAAGTTCTGACAGCGCTCTTTATTGCGCGCAAGCGGGAGTGGAGGAAACTTTAAGGCAGCTTCGAAATGGGGCAGGGCTTAATTGGCTAGGAACGGTCGACGCTGGAGGAAATCCGATCTTTCAAGATGTTAATAATCCCGCGAATCCTGCTGTTCCGGCAGGACAATTTAGTATTGCGCAAGTGATTTTACCCGGAGGACTTATTCCAGATGGAGTTTGGTTTAATATTCCTTTTCGCATTACTGGTTGGGCGCCGAGCCTTGATGGGCAAATTGCCACTCGAACTTTAGAAGTTGTTGTGCGAGCTATGGACCCGGCTACAAATATTTTTACGGCTAATGCTCCTCTTACAGCAGGGGCCGGAGCGACTATTGGCGGCAATGTTTTTGCTGAAAGTTTTGCTTTTGCAACCGCTACAGCAGCGAATCCAATAACAATAACTGGAGATTTAAATTATATTCGTAATTTATCTAGAGCTAATCAAGCAGACGTTGACGTTCAAGGAGACATTAATCAAGTAGCAAATATTGTATTTCCTTCGATTAATATGAATAACTTTGCTAGTGCAGCACCTGGATTCAATTTTGCTGGTAATACAAGCTTGGAAGGATGGACTTTTGATGGCTCAACAATTCCAGGCGGTATTATTTATGTGGATGGTGATTTGCATATTAGTGGTCATGTGGCTAATCAGTCTATTGCGATTGCGGCCACAGGGGATATTTATATTACAGGTGACATCACAACAGATAATAATGATGTTCAGCTTGGACTTTTTTCAGATAAGAATGTGTTTATTGCTTCCAGCGTTTCAGGTGATTTAAATGTTGATGCTTTTATTATGGCAAAAGATGGATTTGAAGCTGAATACGATGCAACTAATCCAAAAGATACTTTAAACTTTAACGGAGCGGTTTGCGTGTTTGGAAATCAAGTTGGAAGTACGTCAGCAATTGATACCAGTGCATTCACACAAAGGAACTTTGCTTACAATCCTCAGTTAGCAGCTAATAATAATATTCCACAGATGTTCTTTTTTGCGGATTTAATTGAGCTTGCTGTGGCAGGGGAGCCTGTTTCGCAGTAGGTTGGCTAAAGTTTTAAGAGTTTTCAGGTGGGGCAGAACACAGATGTGTTCTGCCCCATCCTTTATTATTTTGATAACTTTGATCGTAGATTTTTTGTTCTTAAGGAGCGCTAGTGCTGTAAATTAGCAAAATTCATGTTGAAATCTGTTGTTTTCCGGCGATCTAGAATTAAAAAAAATATCATTGCTCTTAACCCTCTTGACAAGTTGTAAACTACTATATGTCAGTATTTTACACTCTAGCCTAAAAGAAAGCGCTTTCTTGACATCATCAAAAGCATATGTTATACTTTGGCAACTTTAAACCGATTGGCATTATATTCATATGATATTAGAGATTATACGCACCTTTAATTGGATTGACATTGTTATGGCAGCGCTGATAATTCGCTCGCTTTATATCGGGATGAA
>JAQUUP010000032.1 GCA_028693815.1 Candidatus Omnitrophota bacterium | reverse complement strand
CGCATCTGCAAGCTCATCAAAATTTCCATCTAAAACATTTGGAAGCTGATGTGTTGTAAAACCAATACGATGATCTGTAATGCGCCTATCAGGAAAATTATATGTACGTATTTTGTCACTTCGATCTCCAGTGCCAACTTTTTCTTTTCGCTCTTTCGCTTCTTTATCTTGATTTTCTTGCTGAAGACGATCTAAAATGCGTGCACGCAAAACCCTCATAGCTTTCATTTTATTTTTAAGCTGAGACCGCTCATCCTGACAAATAACAACTGTTCCCGTTGGAATATGCGTAATACGAATAGCAGAGTCTGTTGTATTAACGCTCTGCCCTCCTGGCCCAGAAGCGCGAAAAACATCGATCTTTAAATTCTTAGGGTCGATGTTAAGCTCAACTTCCTCTGGCTCAGATAAAACCACAACAGTGGCTGCAGAAGTATGGATACGTCCAGATGCTTCTGTTGAAGGAACTCGCTGAACACGATGCGCCCCACTTTCCCACCTTAAGCATTTCCAAACGCCTTTACCGCTAACGCTAAAAACCACCTCCTTGAAACCTCCTGCCTCTGCCGGATGACTACTAATAGATTCCACTTTCCATCCTTTGATCGCCGCATATTTTGTATACATGCGATAAAGATCTCCAGCAAAAAGCGAAGCCTCTGCCCCACCAGTGCCAGCACGAATCTCCATAATGATATCGCGTTCTTTTTCTTCTTTCTTAGGATTTAAAAGATCGTCGAGCCTAAGCTCTAAAGCTTGCTTTTTTTCTTCCAAGTCCTCAAGCTCAATGTGAGCTAAATCCTCAAATTCCTGGTCGTGCTTTTCTTTTAAGAGACTATCAAGATCCTTTTGCTGATTAACAACATCTTCATATTGACGTGATAACGTAACAAGTTCTGTGATGTCAGACATTTCTTTGGCCAATGCCTGGTACCTTTTGTTATCTGCAAAAATTTTAGGATCCGCTAAAATCTGCTCAAGTTCTTGATAACGCTCTTGAGTTCTTTTAATCTTTTCAAGATTCATAAAAGTGTTTAGTTACTCTTTTTAGAATAACGCTTTTTAAATCGATCGATACGACCAGCAGTATC
Organism: Candidatus Omnitrophota bacterium; assembly: GCA_028693815.1. Classification (NCBI taxonomy): domain Bacteria; kingdom Pseudomonadati; phylum Candidatus Omnitrophota; species Candidatus Omnitrophota bacterium. Next base: position 12,827 of record JAQUUP010000032.1, on the reverse strand, counting down.
CACAAATTTCTTGTCTCCCGTAAAAAACGGATGGCATTTAGAACAAATTTCAACGTGAATATTCTTTCGAGTAGATCGCGTTTGAATAATTTCTCCACATGCACATGAAATAGCTGTGTCTTCGTATTTTGGATGTGTTTCTTTTTTCATTTCTTTCTTTCCTTTTTTATGTTTTATGTTAATTTTTAAATTAGTCAGCCTTATTCATATTATCTAAAAATTCAGCATTTGATTTATACTTTCTTAATTTTGCAATTAAAAGCTCCATAGCTTCCGCCAAATTCAAATCATTAAGCGCTTTTCGAAGAAGCCATATTCTTTGTAAATCATTTTCAGGAATTAAAAGCTCTTCATGGCGCGTATTTGATCGCTTAATGTCAATTGCAGGATATATTCTGCGCTGAAACAATGATCGATCCAGCTGAAGCTCCATGTTACCTGTTCCTTTAAACTCTTCAAAAATAACTTCATCCATGCGACTTCCTGTGTCAACAAGACCCGTTGCAATAATCGTTAAACTTCCACCCTCTTCAACATTTCTTGCTGCGCCAAAAAATCTTTTTGGCTTATGAAGCGCATTAGAATCCACCCCACCAGAAAGAATTTTTCCACTATGAGGAACAACCGTATTATACGCACGAGCTAAACGCGTGATGCTGTCCAACAAAATGACAACATCTCTTTTGTGCTCAACAAGTCTCTTAGCCTTCTCTAAAACAATTTCAGCAATTTGAACATGACGCTCGGCTGGCTCGTCAAATGTTGAAGCGATAACCTCGCCTTTAACGCTACGTTGCATATCCGTAACCTCTTCAGGTCGTTCATCAATAAGCAAAACAATTAAAATAGCATCCGGATCATTTTGAGTGATAGCATTGGCAATCTTTTGCATTAGCACCGTCTTTCCGCTGTAAGGAGGCGCGACGATTAAAGCTCTCTGCCCTTTTCCAAGAGGAGAAAGAAGATCCATCACGCGCGTTGAGACCTCTTCTCGAGTCGTCTCAAGCAAAAATCGTTCTTGCGGATAAAGCGGTGTCAAATGATCAAAAAGGATCTTTTCTTTACACTTTTCTGGACTTTCAAAATTAACAGCCTCAACCTTAAGAAGCGCAAAATATTTTTCCCCCTCTTTTGGTGGACGAATCTGACCACTAACACTATCTCCAGTCTTTAACTCAAACTTTCTTATTTGTGATGGAGAAATATAAATATCATCCGGACATGGAAGATAATTATAATTTGTATTTCTTAAAAAACCGAATCCTTCAGATAAAACTTCCAAAGTTCCAGCGCCAAACATTAACCCTTCTTTTTCAGCTTGCCCTTGCAGAATTTTGATAATCAAATCTTGTTTTTTAATTCCGCTTAAGCCCTCAATGTTCATTTCTTTTGCAAGCTGGGTAAGCTCAGACATTTTTTTGTCTTTTAGCTCATCGATAAAAAGCTTATCGGTCCCTTTAGCAGCTGTTTTTGCCATTTTATTTTCTCCTCTTTTTATCCCGTTAGAAAATCTTTTGAAAGAACCTTGTTTCCTAGCAGGATTTACTTGTTCAACACTTTTTGACATAGATCCTCTACTTGTTTTTTTGTTTGATTAAAAGTTTTTGTATTCTCCACAATATAATCAGCCTTTTGAATTTTCTTTTGAATCGGCATTTGCAATCGAATACGCCTTAGAATTTCTGCTTTGTCTAAACCAAATTTTTTTTGAATTCGGTCAATTTGCTTTGCTTGAGTTGCCTTGACAACAATAACGGTGTCACACAACGACTCGAGCCCAGACTCAAACAAAAGCGGAACATCCATGACAACATTCTTAACTCTCTTGCTTGTTTTTAAATCTTTGATTTCTTTCTTTATTTCACTAATAACCTTAGGATGAATAATTGCGCACAATTGATTTAAATACTTCTTATTACGAAAAACCAAATTTCCTAAAACATGTCGATCAATCTGTCCTTTTTTTAAAATACCCTCTCCGAAACAATTAACGATCGGCTTAAAACAGGACTTGCCCGAACGCATCAAATCATGCACTATTTTATCTGCATCAAGAACTTTTATCTTTTTTTGACGAAAGATATTGGCAACCACTGTCTTGCCACTTCCAAAGCTTCCCGTGATCCCAATAACGTTCATTGGCGATAAAGCCTTTCGTATTCTTTTGCCGATGTCGACCAAGAAAAGTCATATTTCATAACTTTCGAAATTAAATTCTTAAAAACATCTTGTTTCTTGTATGCGCTAATCGCAGACTCAAACGCACTAACAACGGCATCTTTTTCGTAACGCGTAAAAACAAAACCATCCCCTTTTTCAGATCCAACACGAAACGGCATAACCGTATCCGCTAATCCACCTGTCTTGTAAACAAGCGGGATCGTGCCATAGCGAAAACTGATCATTTGACTTAAGCCACACGGTTCATAAACGGATGGTATTAAAAATATATCTGATCCTGCATAAATTTGATGTGCTGTTTTTTCATCAAACTTAATATGAATAGATACTTTCTTTGGATATTTCTCCTGTAAACTTTTAAGAAGATCTTGATATTTCTTTTCTCCTACCCCCTGAAAGACAAGCTGCACATCCATTTTAACGATCTCTGGCAAAGCCTCAGACAAAAGATCAAGGCCTTTTTGAACTGAAAGCCTACCGACAAATCCGAAAACAGGAACATCTTCGCGAACATCTAGGCCACACTGCTGTTGTAACGCTTTTTTATTTTCTAGCTTGCCTTGCGGTCGATGGGCTGAATATTCTTTAGCAATCAATTCATCAGACTCAGGATTCCAAACGTTAACATCAATTCCATTTAAAATACCAAAAACATGATCTTCGCGATAATTAATAACACCCTCAAGTCCGCAACCAAATTCCTTCTTACGGATCTCCTTTGCATACTGAGGACTAACGGTTGTCACTCGATCACTAAAAACAATTCCACTTTTTAATAAATTAATTTTTCCATAAAATTCTAATGCATCAGGGCTATTAAATCGCTGATCTAGTCCAAGCAAAGAAAATTGCTGTGATTCAAAAACACCTTGGTAGGCTAAATTATGAATCGTTAAAATTGTCTTTGTTCCAGCATAAAATGGATCACGCGCATAAACACTTTTTAAATAAACAGAAATCAAGCTCGTTTGCCAATCATGACAATGGACAACATCAGGCTTTAAGTTAATTTCTTTTAAGAATTCTAATGTCTTTTTACAAAAATAAGAAAAACGTTCTAAATTATCTGGATAATCTCCTGTCGACTCTCCATAAAGCTCTTTGCGACCAAAAAACCTATCGTTTTTTACAAAATAAACATCCACATCCTCAAGCTTTGCTATTGAAACATCTTTTGTTATTGGTTTTAATGAAAACATCTTCTGATCAATAGAATGATACAGCGGCATAACGATCGAAATATCAACACCTACTTTTTTTAATGCAAGCGGCAAAGATCCGCCAACGTCAGCAAGACCACCTGTTTTTGCAAACGGCATTACTTCTGATGCGCAGAAAATAACCTTCAAATCGCTACCTCCTTAGTTTCAAGCCAATTATTCCCTATTTTAATACTTACTTTGATTGGAACAGATAGCTTCAACGGGCTCTCCATCTGCTCTTTAATCAGATGAACCATCTGATCTTTCTCGCTCTTTAAAATATCAAAAACTAATTCATCATGAACAGTAATAATCATTTTTGATTTCAATTTCTTTTTTTCAATCGCTTCCTGCACATTAATCATCGCAAGTTTAATTAAATCTGCAGCCGAACCCTGAACAGGTGTATTAATTGCTTGTCTCTGAGCAAACTGTCGAACCATCATGTTATCACTATGGATTTCTGGCATATATCGTCTTCGATTTAACAACGTTAAAACAAATCCATTTTTTTCGGCCTTTTGGATTTCTTCCTGCATAAATTTAGAAACATCAGGATAACGCAAAAAATACTTATCAATAAACTGTTGAGCTTCATTTTGACTAACACCTAAATCTTTAGCTAAACCAAAAGCACTGATTCCATAAACAATACCAAAATTTACTCTCTTGGCCGCAACGCGCATCTCAGAATCAACTTCAGATTCTTTCACATTAAAAATAGAGGCTGCTGTAAACGCATGGATATCTTCGCCATTTTTAAATGCATCAATCAAGGCTTTGTCTTTTGACAAATGTGCCAATATGCGTAATTCAATCTGTGAATAATCAGCCGAAAGAATAACATGATTGCTATCTCGGGCAACAAATGCTTTTCGAATCTGGCGTCCAAATTCTGTCCGAATAGGAATATTCTGCAAATTCGGATTTCGTGAACTTAGCCGACCTGTTTCTGTTCCTGCTTGATCAAATTCAGCATGAATACGTGATGTTTTAGGATCAACCATTTTAGGTAGAGCATCAACATATGTTGATGTTAGCTTTGCCAAATGCCGATAACTTAAAATTAATTTGGGAAGCTCATGAGTTTCTGCAAGTCTATGCAAAACATCTTCATTAGTTGAAAATCCTGTTTTTATCTTTTTAATAACCGGAAGCTTCAGCTTCTCAAATAAAATATAACTCAACTGCTTTGGCGAATTAAGGTTAAACTCTTCGGTTGCCAACGTATAGATTTTTTTTCTTAAAAGATCAATTTCTTTAGCCATCTGGATCGATAGTTTGTGTAAAAACTTTAGATCTAACAAAACCCCTTCTCGCTCTACACAAAATAAAACACGCGCCAGCGGAATCTCAATCTCATTAAATAACTTTAGAAGAAATTTCTCTTCCAGCTCTTTTCGAAGAACAGAAAACAAACGAATTAAGTATCCAGCCTGAGCGCCAATATCGTCCCTTTCAGAGACTGCAACTTTTAAATATTTCCACAGCAAAGATGCAATATCTTTACCTGCTTGAGAAGGCTCTAAAAGATAAGCCGCAAGAAGAACATCAAAGATTTCACCGTCAAGATTGATACTTTGCGCTGATAAAGCTTTTAGATCTTGCTTAACATTGTGACATACTTTTATAATGTTATCAGACTCAAAAACCTCTTTTAGATACCCGATATCCTTTAAGGAAACAAAGAAAACTTTTGTCTCATCAAAGGCAACTGCCACATTAGTCGATTGAAGCAAATCATCTTTAACAGCGTTTATTACAAATGAAAAAATTTTGTTCTTCTTAATTTTCTGGCAAAGATCATTAATCTCTTTTTTTGTATCAAGGGTCTTAACAGAAACTTTTTTATTATTTACACAAGGAACGGATACTTCTTCGGCAAGTTTTCGAAACTCTAGCTTCTGGAATAACTTAAATAATTGTTCCTTGTCTGACTCGATTCTTTTAGCATCTTTTAACTGAAAATCAATCGGAACACGATCATCTAAAATAGCTAACTCCTTGCTCATCATCGCTTGATCTTTTTGATCACGTATTTTCTCAGCTATTTTTTGAGATTTTAACTGATCGAGATTTTTGAGAATATTCTCAAGATCTCCGTATAGCTGAATCAGCTGTGTTGCCGTTACCTTTCCGATACCCATGACACCAGGAATGTTGTCCGTCTTATCCCCTGCAAGACCAATATAATCAACCATTCTTTCCGGATCAAATCCATAAATATCTTTAGCTTTTTGAATATCAATAATTTCGCCTTTTCGATAATCAAAAATCTTTATATTATCATCGACTAACTGAAACATGTCTTTGTCACCGCTGACAATCATAACCTCAACATCTTTTTTAGCCGCTTTCCTTGAAATTGTTGCAATCACATCATCTGCTTCAAACCCTTCTAACTCAAAAAACGGAATATTATACGCCAAAACCAATTCTTTAATCAAAGGAATCTGGCTAATCAAATCATCTGGCATTGATGGACGGTGCACTTTATATTCAGAAAATCTCTCCTGACGATGCGTTTTCTTTCCAACATCAAAACACGCAGCAATATACTCTGGCTGATAATCCTTTAAAATCTTCTTTAATGTGTTCAAAAATCCGACAACCGCATTCGTAGGCTGACCATAACTTGTAGTCAGGCTCTTAACAGCAAAAAAAGACCGATAACAAAGCGCATGCGCATCAATTAAAAAAAGACGAGATTTTGGCATCTTATTAGATTTTTGTGATGATTTATTAATAGCTTATTTTCTTAGAAAAATTGACTTACACCGCTAACGAAAGCTGACAATTGAAATCAACAGTTATTGCCAACTAAAAGTAACAATGAGCTAAGGCCACAGTCACTACAGACCGATAGAAAGAAATTCTCTAACGGAGTTTACTCGCTTGGGATAATGGTAAGTATCTTGCGAAAATCTTCTTCTGAGGAATCGGTGTCACCGGATTCTAACTTTTGCAACGCTGTATCAACTCTGTTTCTAATTTCCTCTGCTTTTAATTTTAGAACAATCGTCTTTCGATAATCTGTCAGCTTAGCATTCTCGGGGACAAGAGATAGGGCTCTATCGCACTGCGCTAACGCAGCTTTATAAAGGCCATCTTTTTCATATGCTTGAGCCTGTGCAACATATTCCTTAACGCTCACCACTTGTTTGTCAAAATTTTCTTTCTCTACCTCAGACAAAACATCAGATATTGCCTTTACTTCCTTAGAAAGCATATCTGTTTCAATCGCCATAATCCACTTCTTTAACTCTGGCGAAAACTCACTTAAATATCTTAATTGATCACCCGCTTCCTTTGTCCAGGGATCCTTGGGGCCGCCTAATTTCATACGCTTTTTAAAATACTCTATCGCTGTTATAAAATCCCCTTGTTTCTTATACAAATAGGCAAGGTTTGAATATGCTGGAAGATAATTTTCGTTAATCTCAAGTGCCTTAAAATAATTACGCTTTGCTTCATACAAATCACCCATACGTTCATTAACAATACCAAGATCATTATAAATTTCTGGGGTCGTTGAATCAATCTTTAAAGCCTTCATATAATAATCAAGAGATTCTTGAAGCAATCCCTCTTGCTGAGCTATTAGACCATGCATACGATATTTCTCAAACTTTTCATCAATTTCGCCAAATACTTGTGTTTGAAAAATAATAGGAATAAAAAATAAGATAAGAGCTAAAGAAAAGGTTCTCATAAAAGTTTTTTGTCTGTAAATAGAATAGTATATTTTTCTCATTTTGACAAGTTTTTTAATGGTCTGCACTATACACACCATCTTCCGTTTGAGCTTCAGGAATATTATGTGAATCTGCGACATCAGCAAAATTTTGTTGACTGCTCACAACGGAAACTCGCTCTACTTCTGGCGTGCTATTAGATTGAAAAGGATTGCACTCACAATGCTCATTATTCTTCTTTAATTCTAATGCATGACCAGATAATTGTGAAATGTTAATTTTATTTTTTATAATATCTTCTGCTTGCACAACTTCCTGAGCAAAATTAATCAACACAGCACCTGCAACCCTATCATCGGCAACAAAAATCTTCTTGTAAGTTCTGTTGACCCTATCAATTTGCTCATATTCTACAGCGCTTTCATTTTCCAAACTACCTAAAACGCAACCACTTAAATCTCCTAAAGAAAAAATAACCTTTTTAAAAGGCTGTTGATACGACTGCCGATGATCTGCAATAGCGGCTCCGATCATCTTGCCTTTTTCATCAAGCGAAAGATTTGATATGTCCGAATCCTCTGCGCTCTGTCCTTTGCTTAAAATCTCAAAACTACTATCAATAAAAATATCCCCAACTTTTGTATAAAAACTGTTCTGCTCAGCTAAGTTTTCATCCACAGAAAAAAAGAACAGTTCCTTTCTGGTCTTTTCTAAAATAACAAGCTGGCTTTCTAAAACCTTTCCTGTTTTTAAACGAATTGCTTTTGCCTCACCTTCGCCTAAAACTTCCACAAGCGCATTATTTAAAATAATACGAATTCCAATTTCTTTTAGATAATTTGCTAAGAAATCACCTGCCCCTTTACCAACAATGCTCGAAAGCAAAGACTCCTCAGGACAAACAACAATCACTTCTTTATTTAGATTTTTTAAATAAACAGCGGCCTCTAGTGTCGAAAGGCTAGTAGGCTGAATAATAACGACATCACACAACCCCGCAGCTTTTGAAATTTTTTCGGCATCGCTAACCGTAGACAGCGAGAAAACGCCTTGTTTTTTCGCCCCCTCTACATCAACAACCTCAAGCAACCCAGAATCTTCAATCACCAAGGTATCAAACGATTCCTGATTTTTATCCTCAAAAATAATACGCTTTCGCTTCGGATGAACTTTAACAATCTTCTTGTCGAGAACAATATTAATCCTTTTTTCACTAAAATAACTCGCAGGCTTACAATAAGCATCTTCCGAAGAAAGCTTTTCACTTAAAATAGATGACACACAACTTCGATCATACGGCAAAACACCTTCTGGACAAAAGAGAACAATTTCGCTTTCCTGATCAACGCTGCGGATCTCTTCAATCGCTGCAATGCTCATCAAAGAATTACCAATAATAACAATTCGTTTCATAAATCTTAACCATCCTTTATTTGATATTTAAATGCTTCAAGAGCATTCTTCATTAACATAACAACTGTAACAGGTCCAACTCCGCCAGGAACAGGCGTAATAAATGACGCTTTCTTTTTAGCAACATCAAATTCCACATCTCCAACAATCTTTGAATCAACCCGATTAATGCCAACATCAATGACAACCGCACCTTGTTTGATCCAGCTTCCTTTAATCAATTCTGCTTTTCCAACAGCAACAATCAAAACATCTGCCCTGGCAATATGATCAGAAAGTTTTCCTGCTTCACTCGTTGCAACATGACAGATAGTGACAGTTGCCATTTTTTGCAAAAGCAAAAGACTAAGAGGCTTTCCAACAATCTCGCTATGACCAACAACAACAACTTCTTTGCCTCGCAAATCAATGCCTGTTGATTTGATATGCTCCATTACCGCTGCAGGTGTACACGGGATAATATTAGTCCGACCAAGAAGCATCTTCCCAATATTGCTAATATTAACCCCTTCCAAATCTTTCGTCATATCAATATAATTAGATGCCTCCTGATGATTAATTTGTTTTGGCACAGGCTTATGAACCATGATGCCATTAACCTCAAAATTTTTATTTAGTTGCTCTATATACTTTAAAAGATCAGCCTGAGTAACATTCTTATCCAAAATATCAAGCCTATAATCAATGCCCACGTGCTGAGCAACTTTTTGTTGAGATTTTGCATACGCACAAGCCGCATGATTATCGCCAATCATAATATTAACCACAACGGGAACTTTTCCTGCTTTAGACTCTAAATCTAGAATTTCTAAGCGAATTTTTTCTTGTAAATTCTTCGCTAAATTTTTACCGTCTAATAATTGTGCACTCATAAAAACCCTTTTATGCGATTATTGATTTGCCTCTACATTGGCCATCGCTGATTGAAATCCAGCAAGCAACATCTCAACTGCGCATGTAACATCACTTAACAAATAAGGATTACCCTTTTCTGCTAAAAACGGAGTTAGCTGAACTGCGGCATAAGATAAACGACAAATTTCCAAAGGAATATCGCATGCTTTTTTATTCGCCTTCTTCTTTTGTGCTAAAGTTCCTTTGCGCGCCTTAACAACCTGAAGATACGCTTCTGCATCTAGATCAACTAAAACTAACAAACGCTGTCGAAGCTTCTCGCTTTTATTCAAAATAGTCTTAATCTTTAATCGAACAGACTTAGATTGCTTAGGTCCTAAAGAATAACGCGCAACCATTGAAACGAGACTTGCCCCTGTTGCCGAAACAAGAGCTGCGGCCGATCCTCCCCCAGGAGCAGGATCTTTTGATGAAAGACAATCAAGATATTTGGACAACGAATAATTCTTATATTGTGTCATATTGGATATTTATGATTTGTTCCGCTTATCAATTAAAAATTCGTCTAAAATATGCTAATTTAATAAAAATTTCTATAAAACTATATAAAATCTTTATAAAAATGAGCATACATGTAAACTGTAGGAATAGAAGATGATGCGTGATTATAATAACTTAATTTTAATTCTTTTGCAATTATCTTCTTGTATTTTTAATCGCTGGTCTATTCATCTTTATAGAGAAACGAATAAGCTCCATCGAAGCGTAGTCTATTAATACATATATTTAATAAGAATATGGCGCTGAAAGAAAAAAAGCATCCTTAATAATATCAACTTCTGGCTCATCATAAGGTTTTTTTAGAATTGAAACAACATCGAAACGAGCATCAACATGCATCATTTTAGCTTGCTTTAAATACATCAACGCAACTTGTGAGATTTTTCGCTGCTTTTGAAGAGTAACAGCCTCCGATGGCAATCCTTTGTTATCATTCGATCTAGTCTTGACCTCTACAAAACAAATAATACCCTTGTCTTCAGCAATAAAATCAATTTCACCCAAAGAATTACGATAATTTCTTTCTAAAATCTTGTAGCCATCTTTTATTAAAGAACTTTGAGCCAAATCTTCACCTTCACGACCAATCTGATTACGCTTACTGTTCATCTGCTACCAATATTTAAATGTTTTTCGATGAATAGGAGAAAGACCAAGCTCTTTGATCTTTCCCTTATGAAACGCTGTCGGATACCCTTTGTGCACTTTAAATCCGTATCCTGAGAACGCGGTGTCATAATTTTCCATCATATGATCACGCGTTACTTTAGCTACAATCGAAGCACATGCGATTGAAAGACTTAAAGAATCACCTTTAACAATAGTTTGATATTTAAAAGGCAGATGTGTTTTAAAAGCATTTCCATCAACAAAAAGGCATGTTTGCTTTTCAAGTTGCTCTTTTGAAATATTGGCCATCGGTAATTTAGAAAGAAGATCCTCAACAGCCAACGTCATAGCATGAAAAGTCGCCTTAAGGATATTAATATGATCGATTAGCTTTGCATCACTTAAGCCTATGCCAACGTGGGATTTTTCTAAAATTTCGCGACAAGCAATTTGTCGCTGCTTTGGTGTCATTTTCTTTGAATCACGAATTGTAGATTCAAAATCATGATTTTTAAGTAAAACAGCGCAAGCAACAACAGGACCGGCTAAAGGGCCGCGTCCTGCTTCGTCAATTCCAATAATTGTTTGAAACCCGTTTTTTTTTGCTTTATTCTCGTAGGATAACATGAAAGGCCGACAAACTTAAAATTTACAACTAAAAATTATTGTTCTTTTTTTACTCGAGCAGCTTTTCCAACGCGTCCTCTTAAATAATACAATTTCGCACGTTTATTGATGCCTTTTTGTAAAACTTTTAAATCTTCAACCAAAGGTGAATTTAAAGGAAAAGTTCTTTCAACTCCTTCTCCAAAAGAAATCTTTCGTAACGTAAATGTCCCTCTAAGGCCACGCCCTGTCTTTCGAATCACAATGCCCTCAAACGGATGACGACGAACCTTGTCACCTTCTTCCACTTTAATCATCATTTTTACCGTATCCCCGACAGTAAAATCTGGTAAATCTTTACTATATTTACCTTCAGCATTTTTTATCATTTGTCCGATATTTGTAACCATAACAACCCCCTTAAAACAATTTTATTTTTTTATTTTAATAAATCTGGACGATTTTTCTTTGTCCGAAGAATGGCTTGTTGCTTTCTCCATTTTTTTACGTGCTGATGATTTCCAGATAATAGCACATTTGGAACATTCATGCCATTAAAATTTGCAGGTCTTGTATATTGCGGATATTCCAGCAAATTATCCTCAAAAGACTCATCTGAAAGCGACTCAGCGGTTCCTAAAACACCTGGGATCAATCGAGTAATACTATCAATTAAAACCATAGCTGGAATTTCACCACCAGTTAAAACATAATCCCCGATAGAAATGCATTCATCCGCCAAGTGCATACGCACACGCTCATCAATCCCTTCATAATGCCCACAAATAATAATGATATTTTTTTCTTTCGAAAGGCTCTTTGCTTTTTTCTGGACAAACGTTTTTCCTGATGGCGTCATAAGTAAAATCTTAACTTTACGTTGACCTTTTATTTTTTTAATTGCATTAAAAATAGGTTCTGCCTGCATAACCATGCCTGGACCTCCACCAAAAGGTCTATCATCAACTTTTTTATGCTTATCAAGCGTATAATCACGCAAGTCATGAATATAAATCTTAACTTTTTTTCTATCTTGGGCACGCTTTAAAATCGAATCATTAATGACAGGATCAAAACTTTTCGGAAAAATTGTTATAACGTCGAACCGTAACATTTAAAAAACTCCTTTTGAAATTGATCATAGCAATCGTCTTCAATTGCTTTTCTAATTTTCTGCATTAATTTTATATAAAAATATACATTATGATAAGAAATCAAATGAAGACCTGTAATTTCATTAGCATTGTAAAGATGACGAATATAACTACGTGAATGTTTTTGACATACAAAACAATCGCACTGATCATCTAACGGACGCAAGTCAGAGGAATATTCGGCATTACGAACAACAATACGACCTCGAGATGTAAATGCTGATCCATTGCGCCCGTAGCGAGTTGGAATACACGTATCAAACATATCAATACCTTCCCCTACGGCTTTAACAATTTGATCTGGAAGGCCTATGCCCATGACATAACGTGGCTTATCCTTCGGCAAAAATGGCTCTGCCTGTGCAATCGCATGAAACATAAATTCAATTGGCTCTCCAACGCTAACACCACCAATCGCATACCCATCAAAACCAATACTTGCGATTTGTTTAGCCGATTCCTCTCTTAAATTCTTATAATTCGATCCTTGCACAATTCCGAATAAAAGATGCTTTTCTTTTAAAGGACTTGAGAGAAAAAAATCTCTCGAG